>JAAXVE010000077.1 GCA_013335665.1 Candidatus Falkowiibacteriota bacterium | reverse complement strand
GCCTTGTCTTTGGTTAATATATTACTGACCGTTCAGGTGGTTACCCAGTAGGCCATGACTTCCTTCAAGGAAATGATCGATATCACTTTGGACATAAAAAGCTCGGCCGGGGAGAGCGAGATTCTTGCACTTAAGGGACAGGTCGCCAATCTGGACCGGGTCAAGTCGGCAGAGTATATCTCCAAGGCTGACGCCATTGAAGCTTTCCGCAAAGAGCATGAAAACGATCCTGACATCTTGCAAGCTTTGCGCGAACTTAATGTTAACCCGCTTGGCGCTTCAATTGTAATCAAACCGAAAGACATCGATCAGTACGATAACCTTATTACTGATTTGAATAAGATCGAGAATCCGATAATCGATGGCCGTAACTTCGACAATCCCAAGGCCATGCTAGACAAGATCAACGCTGTTGCCAAGAAGATCGAGCAGGTCGGCGTCTTTGTCAGTCTGATCTTCGTTCTTATTACGATTTTGGTTGTTTACAATTCGATCCGCGTAACGATATATACTCATCAGAAGGAAATAAAAGTCATGCGTCTGGTTGGCGCCTCCAATTGGTTTATCCGCGCACCTTTCTTGATTTCAAGCATAATCTATACTTTCATAGGGATGACTGCGACTCTTCTTCTTTTCTTTCCGCTGCTCAACCTTTTTCAGCCTTATCTTCAGTACTTTTTCAATGGCTATCATCTGGATCTCGTCTCTTACTTCAGGCTCAACTTCGTTAACGTTTTCGGTCTGGAGTTTGCTGTCGCATGCTTCGTGAATCTCTTGGCCAGTTTTGTTGCAGTCAGAAAATACTCCAGAGTTTGACGATATCCTCATTTTCATAACAAAATGCCAGATCAAACGATCGGGCTTTTTGTTATGAAAACATCATTAAAAAATTGTTTCCAGATCAACCTGATTGACCTGCTTCAAGACGTCGGTGCCGAAGCCGTCGTTGGCAAACGCTCGTGAATCGGGTATGAATTCAAGTGTGGATGTTCCTAGCGATATGGTTTTGAAAATTATTTTGGCCACCTTCGTGCGTGCGATGACTCCTGGGTTTGGCTGCAGAGCAGTAATTGAAACGGTGCCGGTTGCATCTTGATTGTTAAGGAAGATTGAAAAACCTGACTCAGAGTAGTCTATGCCTACTAGTGCTAGAGTAGAGGTGGTGTAGGTGAATACTGAATTTACAAGGTTAACCGGCGTGCCACCAGGATCAAGATATAAAGTAGTCGATACGAGTTCGTCTTGGCTGAACGTAGAGCTGGCAGTTTCCAGTAATAAAGAAGCTGTTCTTTCAGCTGCGAGTACCGGCTCAAGAATTTCCCCGCTTACAGATGAATCATGAAAAGTTATTTCATTTATTTGATAGCCATCAAAGCTTTGCTCAGCCAAGGCTAATTGGCCTTGAGGATGCAAAAGCAAAAAAGAAGTAATTAGCAGAAATAGGGTTTTGCTCGAATGAATAGAGTTCATTTGAAAAATATATGAATGATTGGTTATCTTTTACTAAAACTAGCCATTTGTCAAGGGTTTTTGTCAAGGGGTTTGTGCTAATAGTTGGTTTTGACCTAAAATTATCGCAAGCTTGTATTTTGGGTAAAATTGTGTTATTTTAGCAGAACCAACTACGTTAGTTGGCTTTTTTATGTTCATTATTACAAGGCAGTTAAATATATCGTGTAGTAAACACCAAGAACGGAAAGGAGTAGCGTATGACAAACATCGGAGTAATGATTGGATCACGAAGCGACCTTGGGCAGTGCAAAGTAGGAGCGTGGTTTTTGGAACAGGCTGAAAGGGAGGGGAAAGCGAGATTAGTAGCTTTTCTGGTCAACAGCATACACAGAAATACTCTGGAAGTCCTTGCAAATCTCCATCGGTATTCGATCGAGCTGGCTGAAAGGCAAAAAATCGCGATAACTTTGAGGGCGATCCGTGCCACCATTATCGGGAGCGATGTAGATGACGGCATTATCGGAAGATTGATTGAGATGTACGAAGAGCCGATCGTCGCGAAAGTCGATCGTTGGATTATCGGGGCGGGCATGGCGAACCACTTGACCGGCACGTGCGATTCATTCCTACGTTTCGGCTTGAAGGTTCCGGTGCCGGTCTACGGCGCCATTTTCGAGTCAGCGAGCGGTGATGAAGAGCTTGATAGGGAAAATCGGCAAGCGGCTATCCTGTCAATAACCAAGGTTCCCGGCACTAAAGTCATTTTCGATCCGGAAAATCCGACATTCACGAATGCCTGCAGGCTTGCCTTAGAGCAGGAGGCGCCAGTTATCGAGCTGGCATTGCCAAAACCGACGGAAAGTTTCATTTCGATCGCAGTAGTGAAGAGCGCGATAGAACTCGCGCTTAAAAAATAACGCCCAAGGAGGGAACTCAAGATGGCACACATTCCACAAGATGTAAAAGGCCTAAGTATTGTCCCGTCACTCGCAAACATGCTGCTTTCTCAAGGAAAAGTGGGGGATGCATATTCCTGGCCGTTGGACGATGACCTGATGATTTCCGTGCGCACCGACAGGTTGTCAGTCTATAATTTTGTCCTCAACTGCACTGTAGCGAGAAAAGGCGAAGTGCTGACAGGCTTAACACATTTCTTTTCCCGGATGCTGGTTGAGCCGATGAAGATTCCGCACCACCTGGCCATTTCCAAAGTATCCCCAGGCATGAACAAGATTGTTGATCTGCTCAATATTTACCCGGACATCGATCCGCGAAGGACTTTGGCGATCAAGAAGTGCCAGATTCTGCCTTTCGAATTGATTTTCAGAAAGCATCCGGGAGGTTCAATCTGGAAGGAATATCTCAAAAGTGGCATGATCGCTGGCAAGGTCTTTCCTCCTGGAATGAAGAAATGGCAACGGCTGGATGAAGTGCTTTTTACACCCTCAACTAAGGGTGAAAATGACGTCAACATCACGCCTGCTGAATTTTACGAACAGACCGGAGATGTGGGGGTTCAGGCTGAGACAATGAGTAGGTGGCTTTTTTTGGCTTTTTACGCTTTTGCTGCCGCACGCGGCATAGTCGGCCTTGACTCGAAATTCGAAGTAGGTGTCGATAGTGACGGGGTTTTGACTCTTTGCGACGAATGGCTCACTCCTGACACTACGCGCCTTGTCATGTCAGATAATCTGAATGAGTCCGTTGAGGCCGGAAAGGAACCTGAGTTTGCCGACAAACAATTGGTGCGAGAATTTTGCGCCACCGTGCCGACTCCCTTCAAAGGGGATAAAGGCGAGTACCTCATAGGGTTCAACAACCTTGACCCAACCAATTCTGAACATCGCGAATTCGTCCATTGTTTCCCGATTCCGGAAAACATAACCAGGGCAACCAGCCAGAGCTTCCAGAACGTTTTCCGCATTATAACCGGATTGACACTCGATGACTACCAGCGTGAATATTTGCTGCCTTAAACAGCGGCCACATCAGATAAGGTGTGGCTATTTTTTTTAAAAAAGTTTTCCTTGGTGCAGTTCGCGATGCGCCTGGTTGCCTTGTTGTTGTCCTGACGAATGGCGCTCCTGTATTTCGATAAAAGCACCAGCCAGTATGATTCCAAGGAAGTTTGAAATAAGATCAAGGGCTGTATCCGTGAATTTAACTTGGCCGTAGAGGCCGAATTCTTTAGTTCCAAAAAGCAAGTCGGAAAAAAATTCAATAAACTCCCAGCCAAAACCGCAAGAAATTACGATTATAATAGCGACGGTCAATGATTTTTTTACACTCCAGGAAAACCAGACCTCGCCAAAAGAGGTCAAGGCAACAACAAAGAGTAATGAGTTGGCCGCGTGGATTAGTTTGTCGTACTGGAAACCAAAGCGATATAGTTGATAAAGATACAACTCGCCAAGTGCATTGAGTGATAATGCGAGCATAATGACATACCTAAGCTGCAAAGCCGAGCGTTTTTTACGCTCATCATCTGAATCGAATACTTTTTTTGAAAGGTAGATGAGTAGGGCGGAAAGAAGAAAGGCGAAGCCGAAGAAGTGTGGGCTGTAATAAGAAGGGAACCATGCAACCGGCCCTAGCAAAAGCAATGCACCAGCAAGAGAGAGGCCTGTTATGGTTGCAGTATGGATTATTTCATTTTTGTTTAGCAATCGTTCCATATGATTATTTAATTTTATACCTAACCATAGCGCCAACAAATTAATTTTGGATTAAGCTTATTTTCTTGCTTTTGGTGGATTTAATGTATAACAAAAAACCCATCGCAATGACGGGTTGTTTCGTTAGAGTGAATTCGATTTTAGCGCTTCTTCCTTTTTGCCTCGCGCGCGTCAAGCATGGCTTGCTTGATCTCCAAACGCTTCTTGGTCTTAGGAGAGCGTGACGGCTTCTTTTTTCCGACGCCGGTGCTTCTTTTTGCCATATGATGTTTTAATAGTAATGACTTAACATAAGATATATTAGCCTAAAATTAGAAATTAATCAACTAATATCGCTCTCTGGCCGACTCCTGTATCTGTAAA
>JAAXVE010000199.1 GCA_013335665.1 Candidatus Falkowiibacteriota bacterium | reverse complement strand
GGAAATTCTTACTTCAAAGAATTGATTGAACTCTGGCTTGAAATTTACGAGCAGAAATCTGGCGACAAAGAGATAAGAAAGCATATGCCGTTAGTTATTGCTTGGACAGGCATCGTACAGGTTTATCCAAGGTGGTTTCCTGATATTGATGTGACAGTCGGTAGAAATTATATCAGCCATGTCAAAAAAATATTAAAGCATAAAGAATTCATATGGAACGATTAAAAGAAATCGCCAGTGATGATGGGAAAAAAGAAGAAGGATTGAAAGTGAGCGTGGTCAGGCACGGGACGTCGACGTATCGCCAGCCGGAGTGGACCGACATCGCCACTGCCGACGATATCAACGCGATCGGACGTTACGATGATGGTGAAAAGACACCGGAAGAGATCGCTGCTGGCAAGGAAAAGGCTATACAGAAAATCAGGGAGACAGCAAAGCGTATTGCAGCCGACATCGGTCCTGATGAAGAAGTTGTTATCTGGTCATCACCAACAGGGCGCACGCTTGAGACCGCGCGAATTATCAGTGAAGTTTTGCAGGAGGAAGGAATTAATATAAAGAAGAAAGGTCCTGATAAAGATTATGGCGTCAAAGTCTTCGAGCGTCTTGGAGAGGTTAAGAATTTTAAGTGGGAGTTGTTCGAGCCTTTGATGAAGGGCGGTGAGGTTAAGTTTGGCGGACAAAAGTTCGTAATCGATAAAAAGCTTTCGAATCCTAACAATCTTGGTTACCCTGACTACTTTACAACGGATGCGATCAAGAATATTTCGGAGCGAGCCAAGTCGCAATGGCCTAAGGAGTATGTCAAAGAGATCGAGAGCTTCGAAAGTTTCGCTCACGTCAGCGAAAGGATGGCTGAGACTCTACGCCGTCTCAAAAAATTGGGGGACAAGAAATATCGGCTTATCATCGTTTCGCACGACGCGATGGTTGGCAATATTGTCAAAACCTTCACGCATGACCAGTTTTCTGGCATTGAGCCGGGAGAGTTGATTTCTCTTGAAAGAAAAGAGGGCAAGCTTGTGGTTAGGCAAGTGGGGGACTTAACCGAAGGAGATCGTGAGGCGGATATCGCCCCTAATCGCACATGATTAACATAAGACCCCATTCGCGTAAAGACCTAGAGTATAGAGTAAAATGGCTGAATAACATTAATGCCACTCGTTTTGCTGTTGATAATCCGGAAGCAGGTACCACGTTAGAGTTGCAAACTTTTTGGTTCGATAAATATGAGAGGAGTACTGATAAAAAATTCTTTACGATCGAATGTGACTCTCAGCCTATAGGTTTTATGGGCCTTTCCGATATTGATCAGGTGTCTAAGGCTGCAACTGCCTTCATACTCATAGGCGAAGATGATTTTCGCAACAGGGGTATTGGCAGTCAAGTGTTGAAATATCTAATCAATTATGCTGATTTAACTCTGCAATTAACTAAGGTGCAGTTTGAAGTTAAATCCGGTAATTTGCCAGCAATTCACTTGTATGAGCGTCTAGGTTTCATAAACGTTGGCTGTCGTGAAGATGAAATGATATTTCTGTGGAAAAAGTGAATTGTCTTATTAAATTTATTGAGAGTATAAAAAAGGACTCAGCTAGGCTGAGCCCTTTTTGTTAAAACCAGTCAGATCGTTTTGTGCGGTGAAGACAGACGTTTCCTTATTTCTTCGGCTAAGAATATCACCAGGCTGCCAGCAAAACCGATTAGCCAGTCCACACCGCTGATTGGCGCCATTTGGAAAGCCTTGGCAA
>JAAXVE010000076.1 GCA_013335665.1 Candidatus Falkowiibacteriota bacterium | reverse complement strand
CGCCTGCCGGTTTCATGAATTCGGAAGAGCTCGCCACCCTGTGGCATTTCCCGATAGAGCATGTTGTCAAGGCACCGATGTTACAAAAGGCTTCTGGCCGCCGTGCCGAAGCCCCTATGAGTTTACCGGTGTCTGAAGCCCCAGCCGGCACTGTCGTGCCTGACGATATTTTTCAGATGGCCACTCCTGCTGCCAAACCAAGTCCGGCGGCTGCTAGTGCTGTCGCAGAAAAGGAATCAAGCGATGTTGAAGAAGATATCTTCGCCTTTGCTCAAAACGGTAACGGCGCCTCGACTGGACAGCCGCTAACTCCGCCCGTAGCGTCTTCGGCAAGTGTTGAGCCGAATATTCCTTTTGCATTACCGCCGCAACCGGCCCCAATCCAGCAAGTTCAGCAAGCCCAGCCTGTCGCAGAGGCGAGCGTGCAGTTCGTGCCACCGCCACCCCAGGCCGCTGCGCCAGCAGTCTCCGCACCTAAGCCTGCCACGCCGCCACCTCCAAGAAATGAAGCTCCGGATAATTTACCATTTGTTTAATATGACGCACATACCTGATATCGCCGTTTTCGGCGAAACAACATATCGCAACCAGCTCCGTAAATTCGGCATCAAAGTCGATGACCGTCGCCGTCACATGTATTTGATTGGAAAGACGGGTATGGGCAAGTCGACGATCTTGGAAAACATGATCATCGATGATATTCGTGCTGGGCGCGGCGTGGCTGTTGTCGATCCGCATGGAGATTTGGCAGAAAAGGTGATGCAGTTTATTCCTCCGGAGCGCATCAATGATGTAATCTACTTTAATCCGGCAGACATTGAATATCCGATCGCCTTCAACGTCATCGAGCAGGTCGAACCTCATTTGAGGCATCTTGTCGCCTCGGGTTTGATCGGCGTCTTCCAAAAATTGTGGGCTGACTCTTGGGGACCTCGTTTGGAATACATTCTGCGCAACACTATCTTAGCGATTTTAGATTATCCTGGGTCGACTCTTTTGGGCGTGACCCGCATGTTTGCTGATAAAAAATTCAGGAAGCGCGTTATCGATCGTATCCAGGATCCGGTTGTCCGCTCCTTTTGGGTTAATGAGTTTGCCAGCTATGCTGACAAGTTTGCTTCCGAGGCCGTGTCGCCTATCCAAAACAAGGTCGGACAATTTTTGTCCAGCTCGCTCATGCGTAACATTGTCGGCCAGGTCAAGTCATCAATCAACATCCGCGAAGTCATGGATGGTCAGAAAATTCTGATCATGAATTTGTCCAAAGGCCGCATCGGTGAAGACAATTCTGCCTTGCTTGGCGCTATGATGATTACCAAGATCCAATTGGCCGCCATGAGCCGTGTCGACATTCCGGAACACGAACGTAAAGATTTTTATCTATACATCGATGAATTTCAAAACTTTACGACGGATTCATTTACCAACATCTTGTCAGAAGCCCGTAAATATCACCTGAATTTGATCATGGCACATCAATACGTCGAGCAACTTGGAGAAAAAGTTGAGGCAGCGGTTTTTGGCAACGTCGGCACATTAGTTATTTTTCGAATTGGTGCCGCAGATGCTGAAAAGCTTGTTAAGGAATTCGAACCAGTATTTACCGAAGAGGATATGGTTAATCTGCCTAAGTATGAGTTTTATATAAAGCTGATGATTGACGGCGTTACCTCGACGCCATTTTCCGCGCGTGGCTTGCGACCATTGACCGAGGCGGAGAAGACGGGTAATTTGGACAAGGTTATCAGAGTGTCTCGCGAACGCTATGCTCAGCAGCGCGATGTCGTCGAAGAGAAGATCCGCCGCTGGCATGAGTCTGACGAAGAAGAGTATGAAAAGGAGTATTCAGATACGTCAATACAGAACGTGACCGGACCAGTTGCTGTTACCCAATTAGAGAATATGGTCGAGCCGCGCCAACCGCAACCAGCCTTTCAAACGCTGCCTGCGAGCCAAGTGCCGTCTGCCCAGTCCGCACCAGCGCCGGTTCCAAGCCAACCTTCCGTTACCTCACCAGCAACTTCGGTTACTCAACCTGCACAAAACGGCCAGCCGCCTCGCAGCCAAGCTCCTGCCCAATCCGCTCCGGCGCCGGAACGGCCTCGTTTTGAACGTCCGCGCAATAATGATAACAACAAGAACGATGCCATTTGCAGCCGCTGCAGCAAGAAGACCAAGGTTGCATTCGTGCCTGATGGCTTGCGTCCGGTTTTTTGCAAAGAGTGCCTGCAGTTCCTGAAGGAAGAAAAGACCGGCGATGTCGATGCGCGCAAAAGACAGAAGGCAGCCGAATTGGCCAGTCTCGGTCTTACGCCAGATAGCATTGGCAAACCGCCTCTTCCGCAAAACAACCGTCAGAATTCTGCCCCCAAAGTTCCAGCTGCACCAGCAGCCCCGAACCGACCTAAGTTCGTTAAGGATTTTACTGATTAAATATGATCAATCTCAATCGCTACATCCACCAGTCATGGTCTAGCGCTGATAACCTTTTCCAGGGTGATCGCTGGCTGTACCGCCTGCGCATCCATGATTATCAGATTGTGACCATATTCTGGAATTTTTTCCTGGCAGCCATTCCTTGGTTTCTTGGCTGGCTGATTATGCGCCTATGGCGAAGCACTGGCTTGAGCGGCATTGGCAGTAAGCTACTTGCGTTTGTCCTGGCTTTCTTGTGGCTACTTTTTATTCCAAACACGATCTATATCGTCAGTGATGTGCGCCATCTTTTAAACTATTGTCCGTCCAATTCGCCTTATCAGGTCTGCGAAGAGAACGCCTGGATGATTATGTTCTTCTTTACTTATGCGGCAGCCGGCTGGGTTCTGTTTGTCTTGTCGATGAATCAGGTCAAGAGCTTTATACGCGATTTATATGGCCGCTGGGTGGCTGAATTATGGCTATTCTTAGTCATTCCTGTTATTGCCTTGGGTTTTTTAGCTGGCCTTTTACACCGCTGGAACTCCTGGGAATTCTTCCTGTATCCGCGTGAATTCTTCAATAATCTCCTGATTTACGTCAATGACCCTAAGAGCTTTACAAATTGGCTAATTTTTGCTATATTCCTTTATGTTTTATACTGGGGAGGGACACTCATATTTAAAGATAGGTCAGATTAACAAGAACGGTTCTTCAGGCAACTTCATGGGTTCGGCCAGTTATTTGCCGATCATTTTTCCTGCTTAGACGGAAATCTGTGCATTTTTTCTGCAAAATAATATTGATACTTATTATTTTACAGAAAAAATTGCTACGATTCCGTATGCGCGATAAAAATAATCGGCAAATAACAGGCCAGCTTAGGAGTTGCATGCAGAATTATCTAAAGAACCACAAGAATTATGGTTGATTATTTAAAGATCGGCAAAGCGACAGATTTGGAGGGGGATGATCGCAGACTTTACCGTTTATTGGAAATTTTACCAGGATTCCTGTCCTGGGGGACATTGATCGGATTAATTTTACTTTCATATTGGCAGCCAGTCTGGGTGGCCTATTTTTTGTTGGCCTTCGATGTCTATTGGCTGCTTTTGGTTTTTTATTTAGGTCTGCACCTGATAGCCAGCTACCGCAAACTAAAAGAGAATGTGCGCGTCGACTGGAACGGCTTGTTGCGCAACCTGCAGCCACAAGAGGGCAGGCCAGCCTGGCAAGACATCTGGCACATCGTCATTCTGCCGACCTATAACGAGAGTTTGGTTATCATGCGCCCAGGCTTCCAGGCCTTGGTCGATGACGGTTATCCGACTGACCGCATGATCGTGGTCTTGGCGACCGAAGAGCGCGGCGGGCCTGATGCCCAGGCTCGCGCCCAAACTATCAAGGAAGAATTCGCTTCCAAATTCGGACATTTCATCATTTCGGTACATCCTGATAATATCGAGGGCGAACTTAAGGGCAAGGGTGCTAACCAAGCCCACGCTGGCAAAGTTGTCAAAGAAGAGATCGTCGACAAACTTGGCCTTAACTACGACCACATCCTGGTGAGCGTTATGGATATCGACACAGTCGTTTATCCTGGCTATTTCGCCAACTTGACTTACAAGTTTTTGACCGTAGACAATCCTTACCGCGCCAGCTACCAGCCGATCCCGGTTTATTTCAATAACATCTGGGAGGCGCCATTCTTCTCGCGTGTCGCTGCATCGTCAAATACTTTTTGGCAGATGATGCAACAGATCCGCCAGGAAAAGTTGGCAACATACTCTTCACACTCGATGACTTGGCGCACGCTCATGGATATTGGTTTCTGGTCTACTCGCATGGTGAGTGAAGACTCGCGCATCTTCTGGCATAGTTATTGCTATTACAAAGGTGATTATCGCGTCGAACCGCTTTATTTCCCAGTCTCGATGGATGCGGCTATGGACGAGACTTTCGTTAAGACAGCTCGCAGCCTGTATATGCAGCAGCGGCGCTGGGGTTGGGGCGTTGAGAATACGCCATATCTGATTTTCAATTTCATTAAGAAATACAAAGAGATGCCGAAGAAGCGCACGATCGGTTTGAT
>JAAXVE010000198.1 GCA_013335665.1 Candidatus Falkowiibacteriota bacterium | reverse complement strand
GTCTTAATATTGGTGGGCGGCGGAGCGAGCCTTGACGGCCTAGTAGAATCTTATAAAAAGAAATTGCGTTTGCCAGCAGCGGTTGTTCAATCAAAGAATATATTTTTTGTAATTGATAAAGTAAAAAATCCCGAATTTTTAACTGCCCTAGGCCTAGTGATTTGGGGAAGTCATACCGAAGGCGAGGGTGGAGGGGGTAATAAATTTTCTAAGAGTTTAGGTGGGATATTTGAAAAAACCAAGGGCTTATTTAGTAAGATAAGGCCTAAATAATTATAAATTCACGATAATTTTATGGCTGAAGTTAAACCAGATTTGCAAACAAGAGCCAAAATCAAAGTTGTCGGTGTCGGCGGTTCCGGAGGAAGCGCCGTTAATCGTATGATTGAAAAAGGAGTTAAGGGTGTTGAATTTATTGCCATTAATACCGATGTTCAGGCTTTGCATTCGAATAAAGCACCAGTAAAACTGCACATAGGTAAGGCAATTACCCAAGGATTGGGCGCCGGTATGAATCCCGAAGTAGGTAAACAGGCAGCCGAAGAGTCGCAGAATGAGATCCGTGAAGCTCTGAAAGATGCTCACATGGTTTTTGTAACTTGCGGTATGGGTGGCGGCACTGGTACTGGTGCAGGTCCGGTTGTCGCGGAGATAGCGCGCGATCTAGGCGCTTTGACCGTAGCCGTAGTTACTAAGCCATTTGCTTTTGAAGGCGCTTTACGTCGCAATCTGGCTGACCGTGGTTTGGCTGAATTGTCAGATCGTGTCGATGCCATTATTACAATACCTAATGATCGCATATTCCAAGTAATCGATAAGAAGACTTCCATACTGGACGCTTTCATGGTCGCAGACGATGTTTTGCGCCAGGGCGTGCAGGGAATCGCTGAGGTTATCACCATACATGGCGGCGTCAACGTCGACTTTGCCGACGTGCGCGCGATCATGAGCAACGCTGGTTCAGCGTTGATGGGTATCGGTACTGCCACTGGCGAGAACAAGGCTATCGAAGCTGCCAAAGCGGCAATCAATTCACCTTTACTCGAAACTTCTATCGAAGGCGCCCGCGGTATTCTTTTTACGGTTATGGGCGGCACTAATTTGGGCATGATGGAATTGCAAGAAGCTTCAAAAATTATTACTGCGCAGGCGGATGAAGATGCGAAGATTATCTTCGGTACGGTCATAGACGAGAAAATGAAAGATGAGATTAAGATTACTGTGGTTGCGACTGGCTTTGACCGCAAGCACGGCAGCCCTCGTGAGATGGCAATGGAGCGTTCTTATACGCCTAGCGCTTTCGTTACTTCCAGCAACAGCAATAATAGCGTGGCTGCTAGCTCGTCTGTGGATAAAGATGAAGATCAGATCATCAAACACAAGCCACGCGTTTCAGCTTTGAAAGCTGCACAGGCTGAGCCAGCACGAAAAAAAGAAGTAGTAGCTGATGAAATTGACGATGAACTCGGCATCCCAGCGTTTATTAGGAAAAAAATGATGTAGATTGCATATGAAAATGAGGCCATTTCGGCCTCATTTTTTTTGCGAAAAAATAATTTCCAAAACCATTGACTTTTGTAAAATAAAGTAATAGCTTTAAAGTATAAGTGAAGGCTGTGAAATGTAATCCGTATTGGGCGCCTAGGATTACAGGGAGCCAATGGCGCAACCGGTCACTTTTGAGATTTGCCGCATTGTAGATTTTTTCATTATTGCAGCAGATTGATTAATATATACCGAGACATAGAAAGCCTTC
>JAAXVE010000197.1 GCA_013335665.1 Candidatus Falkowiibacteriota bacterium | reverse complement strand
CGTTGGCAGCTACCTTGCAAACAAGAAACGGACAGTTCTTTATAATCTGGCTAAGTCGTCAAACATGTGGGAAAGGCGCATTGCCATTGTCTCCACTATGCATTTCATTTTGCAGGGGGATTGTGTCGATGCCTTAGCATTATCTGAAGTTCTGTTAAAAGACAAAGAAGATCTTATAAATAAAGCTGTCGGCTGGATGCTGCGTGAGGTGGGTAAAAATTGTGGTGAAGAGACGCTTGAAGGTTTCTTGAGAAAGCACAAAGACAATATACCGCGTGTCACTTTGCGTTATGCTATCGAACGAATGAGCGAAGATAAGCGAAAATATTTTATTACTCAAAAAAGAAGCAGAAATGTCTGGTTGTCGTTGAAAAATGCTGATAATTAGCTGTTAAATTGATTGTCAAACACCGAAGAATGTGTTTTAATAATTCGGTGTTCTTTTTATTTTTAAATCAACCATAGCAAGAAAACAATTCTTGAATCAAAAAAACAAAAAGGGAAAGGGAGGTTTCAGTGTCGCGAAGTAATGAGTTAGCAGCGGTATGCAGTAAAGGCCATGTGGCGTGTGAGGCAGGTCTGTTAGAAATAGCAGTCAACGCAGCTTTGAATCCGATCATAATAATCAATAATTTTGGAGAAGTTGTGTATTGGAATGCGGCCGCAGAATCAACCTTCGGTTATTCCAGAGAAGAAGCGATCGGACAGGACGTTCACATCTTGATCGCGCCGAAAAGATATCATGAACAGGTAAAAAGGGGCGTGGAAATTTTTAGAGAATGTGAATCGGGCGAAGTAGCTAACAAGGTGCAAGAGCTGCAGGCAGTCAGAAAAAATGGTCAAGAATTTCCGATTGAGCTTTCATTGTCATCGATTAAGTCAAGCGAAGGTCGGTGGTCGGTGGGGGTCGTTCGCGATATCACCGAGCAACGGAAGGCAAAGGAGGATCTTGTTAAAAAAGAGATGTTTATCAGGCGTCTTTTGAACGAAATTGATAAGCCAATCTTTTATGAAAACAGCGACGGGGTTATTGTATTGTGCAATATTGCCTTTGCTAATATGGTCGGCTTAAGCGTCGATGATGTAGTCGGGCGTCTGCTGAGCGACATAGCTCCCGCTTGTTTTGCAAACTTTAATAATGCGGCGGTGTTTAAAATCATCGAAAATGGCGAGGCCCATTCAAGCGAAATGTGCCTTGAAACGGCTGACAAAGGATTGAGGGATATCGTGCTTCATACTTCATTGATGTGCGGTGATAGCAACCATGAATTCGGCATTGTCGGTATCGTTATAGACGTAACTGAAGAGAAAAAGATGATGCTTAAGATACTTGACTCTGAGCGCACTGAGTCTATCGGCTATTTGGCCGGAGGAATCGGCCATGACTTCAACAATTACCTCATGGGCATGGCCGGAAACGCAGGATTAATGCAAATACTGCATAACTCACCGAAAAAACCGGAAGACCGATTATCTGAAAACCAGCTTAAATACCTTAAACGCGTATTGGAGGTAAGCGAGCGGGCCGGCAATTTGGTAAAACAGCTGTTGTCTCTTGGTAGGAAGGATTTTGTAATTGAGCCCATCTCAATGAATCTGACCGTCCAACAAGCTTATACGGTCCTGAGGACAATAGATAAGGGGACTGAGATTAACATATGTTCCCATGGAGATGACTATATTTCCGGAGATTCCTTGGAAATTCAGCGACTGATCGTAAATCTTGGCGTAAATGCCATTCATGCCATGCAGTCGA
>JAAXVE010000014.1 GCA_013335665.1 Candidatus Falkowiibacteriota bacterium | reverse complement strand
ATCAATAAAAGACATCACCGGACAAAGCAGAAAAAAAGAATTAGTTACTCCGAGACAAATAATTATGTATTTACTGCGAGAAGAGGTTAATGCCTCCTTTCCAACCATTGGTCAAGAGCTTGGAGGCCGAGATCACACTACCGCAATGCACGCACATAGTAAAATAACCAAAGAGGTGCAAGAAAATGAAAGACTAAAACAAGAAATAGAATCTATAAAACAACTTATCTACAGCTTAAGTGCATAACTTTTCCGGTTAACAACCTGTTAATCAACACACCAAACACCACCGTGATACTGTTCATAAAAACAGCTCAAAAATACAAAAATATAAAACAATCCACAACCCAAAAAGATATATACAATAAACCAACACCTGAGTGTGCTCAAGTTTATTGCCAATATCAGAGAAGATATAGACATACCCACACTTTCCCGACCCTTATTATTACTTTTATCTCTTATATACTATTTAATTATTTATTAATAATTAATAAATAGGTTTATGAAATTTTCATGCCTGCAAGAAAACTTAAAACACGGATTATTTGTTGTTAGTCATTTAACAGGCAAAAATCAAAATCTACCCATTCTAGGTAATGTGCTAATTGAAGTCAGCCAAGGTGAAATAAAACTAGTCTCCACTAATTTAGAAATAGGGGTCAGTTGCTTTGTTCGTGGTAAGGTTGAAATTGAAGGAAGCTTCACGGTTGATGCTAAAATCTTGTCAGACTACATTAATTTGCTACCAAACCAGAAAGTTGATGTTGAAATGGTAAATAACTCACTGGTGATTAATTGTGGTAGCTATAACACCAAGATTAAGGGACAGTCATCAGAAGATTACCCCCTCATACCAACTGTTGAGAAAAGTAATTTTTGTAAAATTTCCATACCGGAATTAAAAAAAGCTTTTAACCAGGTTGTCTTTGCAGTTTCAACAAATGAAACCAGGGCTGAGTTGACAGGGGTGTTTTTTAATTTTATTAACAATAAGGAGTTGGTGATTGTGGCTACTGATAGTTATAGGCTTGCAGAGAGAAAAATTACCTTGATAGAGAGTAATATTGAGTCGAGTTCATTAATTGTTCCAGCCAAAACCGTACAAGAAGTGGTTAGAATTATGGCTGGCACAAAAGATGATGTCGGTGAAATTGGTGAGGTTGAGATTTATGTATTTGAAAACCAAATTTTATTCACTCATGGTTCAACAGAAGTTATTTCAAGATTAATAGAGGGTCAATATCCTGATTATAGGCAAATAATCCCCAATAACCACAAAACAGTTGCCATTACTGATATATCTCAAATGGTGCGAGCGGTAAAATCGTCAGCTCTATTTGCCAAGACTGGTATAAATGATATTAATCTGGATTTTCCTAAAAATAATGGCAAAATAGTTGTGTCGTCAGCATCTGGCCAGACTGGTGAAAATATTGTTGAGATTATTGCCGATGTTGAGGGGGAAGATAATTTTGTAGTGGTTAATTATCGTTATCTACTTGATGGTTTGGGTAATATTGGGGGCGAAAAGGTTAAGATCTGTCTGGTTGATGGCAATACTCCCTGTTTAGTTAAATCAACTGAATCAGATGACTATCTTTATGTAGTTATGCCGATTAAACAATAAAAAAACACCCCGCCGGTCGGCGGGGTGTTTTTTTATTTGATTAGAACGCTTGGTTCATTTGATTGGATGGTCTTGCCCGACCAGTCTTTACCCTCTGCGAATATCTTGTACGCCCCTGGTTTAGTTGGTGTCCATATGTATTCTAATGGGGTTGTTTCCGGGCCTTGGAAGGTTTTTAATACGCTTGTTGAAGTTCCAAGTTGGGCAAGGAGCTTTATAGTGCTAAAGCTAGCTGGTGGCATAGCGTCAAAAAGAATGTTTATCGGAGCATTTACTAAGCCGTCACTGGGTAGGCTTGGGATTGAAATGGTCGAGGCTGTGGATGGTGTAGAATTGCTGAAGTTGAAATTAACCTTCTGCGTGGTGCAATTATCTATATCATCACAAATTTTAACAGTTAGTGCTTGATATCCACCGTTGATGAAGGAGATGTTTTTTTCCAGGTTGAATGGTTGGTCAAGAACGGTTGCAAGAAGGTTATCATTGAGAAAATATTCTGCTCGACTAACACCTCGAGGTGCAGTTACTCCACTTAAAACAACGTTAAGGGTAGGGGAACTCAGACTTTGTCCTTCTTGGGGTGTCTCAATACTGAAGGACGGAAGATTTTCTTGTGTGTGCAGGTTGTCTTTTTCCGTAGGGGCTGTTCCGGTTGAAACTAGGTTGCGTTTTTTTGCCCAAGCTTGAACAGGTGCTTCCCACAGTGCAAACTGTGGGTCACTGTTTGGGTTTTTAGGGGCAGGTCCTCTGGGGTCTTCTTTGTTGACATAGTAAAGTATGTTGTGTGGTTGACCAAAGTTTTTTTCAATAATATAACTTGCTGGTGTGAGGTCGGTTGCCAGTAATCCAGAAGCTTTGTCTATTTTGACAATTTCCGAGGTCGTTGCCGCTCCATCAAGGACAGCCTTGCCGGTAAAATCTGGTGCTGGGGCCGTAAATTGTTCTACTTGTGAACCACTTAGAGCTTGTTTCATGTAGGCGTTCCAGATTGGCGCTGCAACAACACTGCCGTCAGCTCCTCTTTTCATAGAAGTTGCGTCATTGTTGCCAACCCAAACTCCAGTAACTATGGATGGTGTATATCCAACAGTCCAAGCATCCTTATAATCATTTGTTGTTCCTGTTTTGGCAGCCACCGGCCTATCTGGTAGGGTGAGGTAGTTTTTTGTACCGAAAACATAGGAGCGAGCATTGTTGTCTGAAAGAATGCTTGTTATTTGTCTGGCGACTTGAGCGTCAAAAGCTTTTTTATCCTCTTGTTTGAATTCAAGTACGGCTTTTCCAGTTTTGTCTTCAACCTTTAATACTGGCGAGATAGTGTGAACAACACCGTCTTGTGAAAAGGCGCTGTAAGCGTTTGTGTGCTCAAGTAATTGCACCTCACCTCCGCCAAGAACAAGGGATAGACCATAGCGGTCAGGGTTGGTTAATGTGGAGTAGCCAAGTTTATTGGCTAAACTAATAACATTTTTAATGCCGGTTAGATATATTGCCTTAACTGCTGGTATGTTTAGTGAACCAGCAAGGGCCTTTCTGATTGTAACGGGCCCGTGTTCATTGTTGTCGTAATTATGAGGCTCATATTTATTGTTCGGATCAGTTGAGAAGTTGGTGATTACATCGTATAAGATTGTGTTGGGGGTAAAACCTTTAATAAAGGAGGCAGCGTAGACAATTGGCTTAAACGATGATCCCGGCTGTCGGGGACTGGTGGCGATATTTACCTGACCGTCAATAGTATCACTGAAATAGTCCTTAGAGCCCACCATGGCTAAAATCTGGCCATTGCGAGGGTCTATGGAGACGAGCGCAGCGTTGGTGGCGTTATATTTTTCAGCATTTTTTTCCGCCTTCTCTGTTATAGCAGCCTCAGCAAATTTTTGCTTATCTAGGTCGATGGTAGAAATGATTTTTAACCCGCCTTGCTCAACAGTTTTTTCACCGAACATGTCAGACAAATATTCCTTAAGATACATGACAAAATGTGGTGCGATAATATTTTCCTTTGGTTTTGAAAAGGCAACTTCAGACTTTTTAGCAGCCTCAGCCTCGTCCTGGGTTATATATTTTTGCTCGGCCATTAGATCAAGTATATAGCGCTGTCTCTGAATGAGGAGATCTCGATTTGGGCCATATGGAGAGTAGCGGCTAGGTGCTTGAGGTAAAGCTGCTAATATTGCAGCTTCTGCAAGCGATGTGTCTTTAACAGACTTGCCGAAGTAGCGCTGGCTGGCTGCCTCAACCCCGTAAGCTGTTGAACCATAGGGTATTTCATTTAAATACATTTGCAATACCTCATCTTTGGAGAATTTCTGCTCTAATTGGTAGGCAAGAATGATTTCTTTAAGCTTGCGTACATAACTCTTTTCATTTGTCAGGATAGCATTCTTGACTAATTGCTGTGTCAGGGTGGAGCCCCCAGCTTTTTGGTGCTTAACCACATTCATCACAACGGTTCTAAAAATAGCCCAAAGGCTAAAAGCGCCATGTTTGTAAAAGCCTTTATCCTCAATTGCAATTGTTGCGTTGCGCACATTCATTGGTATGTCACTCAGTGACACCATAGTACGTTTTTGGTCGCCATAAATTTCGTAAAGCACGGTTTCACCTTTACGGTCATATATTTTGGTGCTTTGAGCAACTTGGCGGTCAATGAGTTTGTTTGGATCGGGCAACCCTTTGGATAGGTAGAAGAAACCACCAACCATAATCAGAACGGCTAAAACTAGTAAGCTGATAATTATCTTTGGTTGTAGCCATTTTCTTTTTGGGTTGTTTTTATTTTTTTTTATTTTTTCATTGCCCGGGTGGCTATAAGAACGTATTTCCTCATCCCCCCTCTTGTGTATAAGTTGTGGAATAGGCATATGCCAGTATGTTTATAGATTGTTAATAGATAAATATATTTTACTAATATTTGCATAAATATACAAATATTACTTGCCGGCTAATTTTAGAACAAAAAACAGCCCCAAGTCAATATCTTGGAGCTGTTTTTTATTGCGTCAAATTAATTTTTATAATATTTTGCTGCCTCCTCTGGCGGAACGGAGTTAATTATTAACCCAGTTGATAATTCAACTCCTGCCCAAACAGAGTCTCTTGGCAGTAACTTTAGGCAGAAGTGTTGATTTTTATCAGCGACAACCTCATGTGTGAAAAAATTATATGAAATATTTAGTTCAACTAACTTATTAAGAGCTTTTTTAAGAAAAATAGCCAAAGACCTTATTTCTCCGGTATTGAGTGAACAAAGATTATCAGCATGCCTTTTGGAATAAAACCATAATTCATAATGGTACTCGCTGGCAAAGGGGGCTATTACTATTATGTTGTCATCTTGCCAAACTAGCCTTTCAGATTTAGCTTCTTTGCGAATAATGTCACAGTGGGGGCATGTGCCAAAAGATGTTTCGTATTTTTTAGTCTCTTTAAGTTCGTTTTTAATTAGTGGTGGGAGAAGGTGTGAAGCAAATAGTTGTGTGTGGGGGTGTTGAAGTGATTCTCCGGCCTGGGAACCGTAATTTTTAAACAAAAGTATGTAGTTTATCTCGTGATTTAGTGCATTGGCCGCGATGCGCTTAATGTAGGTTCTGAAAACAGTTACTAACTCGTCAGGTGAATGCTCGTGTAGTTCCTTGGTGTGGATGGGCGACTCAATAATTACCTCTTGTTGGCCATAGGCGTGCGGATTATCTATGGTCAAGGCTGGATATTTATTTTTTAAGACCATTGTATTCCATTCCGAATCAGAACGCCCATCATAATCAAGAATTAAATCCTTTTCAATCCCTTGCGGGCACAGTACGCAATCGTTTGAATTTTTTTTAACTGGTTGGCTTTCTAGGTCGTGTGGTCTTTTTGCACGGAGCGGCGTGATGATTACGTGTTTGTCGAGAAAATAATCTTTACGAATTTCTGATTTTGTTTTTTTTGGCATTTATTTGCAATGTTGTATGTTATTTTTTTATTATAACAAATAGAAATGGAATAAAAAAACAGCAGCATATTTGCTACTGTTTTTTTATTATTCTAAGAGGTCGGTTCAGAATTATTTTAATTTAAAATCCACACCGACGAAGTGCATGTTATCAAGCAATGTGCCTGTTTTGGGTAGCACGCCGACTATAATAATATTGTTTCCAAAGAAGTTGTCGATGGTGTCGCCAACTTTCGTTAATAATTTTTTTTCTCGCATCATTTCGGCTTCTTCGCTTCCGACATATATTGGTTGATAAGTCTTAGAGCCAAGGAACACTTGGCTGAAGCCTTGGATCGAAGTTTTAAGTTTTTCCGGAGAGTTTGTGGCAGTAATTTGGTAGAATGATTTAATTATTTCTTTTTCCGCAACAAACTTTAGTTCAGCGGAGCTTGTCATTAGTGTAAGGGTTTTATTGTTTACGAAGTGGTAATCGTCAATTAGCGTACCGGTTGGCTTCAAGACGCCTGCAATAGTTACGCTTGGGAGACCAAAAAAATCTTTCAAGGTATCACCTGGTTTTTGAAATAGTTTTTCATTTTTCATCATCATGGCCTCATTGTAGCCAATTACTATTTCATAATCCTTTGGTGTTGACACACCCTCGGCGATGTTTAGTTGGTTGGGTAGTAATTCCGCTCCTAGAAAAAGTTTTGGATTACCCTCGGCAAAATTAATTTTGGTTGGGTTGTTGGCAATGAAGCTGTTGAGCGTGCTGGCTGTTTCAATGGAAACGGCTTGATTCATTCCTGAATTTTCCATGCGTGAGCTTAGTTTTGCAAATTCAAAGAAGCCGTAAGTGAAAATAATAACCATAACAATAGGAGCGACAAGGGAGATGTAATTGCGTTTATTTGGTTTAAAAAAACGCAATAATAAGGAGTTGCCAACTACGGAAATGGAACTCAGTGCCATGGCCAGGCCAGCTAATTCTGGCTTAAGGACAATACCGTATTTCGTAAAGACGCGCGCAGCAATTGGAATGCCGATAATGTTATAGAACAGAGCAAAAAACATGTTTTGCTTGATTTTACTCATTGTCTCACGTGACAATTGAAATGTTGTTACAACATCATTTAGGTCATTTTTCATAATAACTACGCCTCCAGCTTCCATGGCGACGTCTGTTCCAGAGCCCATGGCAATGCCTAAATCAGCTTGGGCTAAAGCCGGTGCATCATTAATGCCGTCTCCAACCATTGCCACTTTCAATCCGCGCTGTTGCAGCCTTTTAACTTCATTCGCTTTGTCTTCTGGTAAAACCTCAGCTAGCACATTAGTTATGCCTACTTGTTCGGCAATTGCTTTGGCTGTACGCGCATTGTCTCCTGTGATCATCCAGACCTCTAGGCCTAATTTTTGCAAACGCGCTACTGCTTCTTTGGAGGTGGTTTTGACCGTGTCAGCCAGTGTGATTGCGCCAAGGATTTCGTCTTTGGTTGCTAGCAGCATGGCGGTCTTTCCCTGCTCTTCAAGTTTTGTTATTTTTCGGTTAATTTTGGACACGGAATGATCAAGTACTTCGGTCATTAAGCGTCGATTGCCAAAGAAGTATTCTGTTTGATTTATTACGCCCTTAACGCCGTGCCCTGGTATGGCCTTGAAATTTTCAACCTCATCCAGCGTCAAAGACTCCTCGTTGGCATGATTATAGATTGCCTCAGCCAGGGGGTGCTCAGACAGTCTTTCCAAACTAGCAGAAATTGCCAGCACCTCATCTTCATCAATGGAGCTGAGTGCTAGAATGTCGGTTACTTCAGGTTTGCCATTGGTTAAGGTTCCGGTTTTATCAAAAACAACAGCTTTGATGTGGCAGGCTGCTTCAAGCGGTTCACCGCCTTTTATCAGTATGCCTTGTTCAGCACCACGGCCCGTACCTACCATTAAGGAGGTCGGTGTGGCTAAACCAAGGGCGCAGGGGCAGGCGATAACTATAACCGAGGTAAAGGCCATTAATGCGAAAGGTAGGGAGGCTCCCAAGAGGAAGTACCAAACAAGGAAGGTCACAATAGCCAATCCGATAACGGTTGGGACGAACCAAGCTGAAATGCGATCGGCAAAGCCCTGTATTGGCGCTTTTGAGCCTTGGGCATCTTCAATTAAGCGGATGATTTGAGCTAAGGCGGTCTCTGAACCGACGCGAGTAGCTTTAAACTCGAAACTGCCAGTTTTATTTACGGTCGAGCCAATCACCATATCACCAACGTTTTTTTCAACGGGCAGGCTCTCACCAGTAATCATTGATTCATCGAGAGCGGATGAGCCTTTAACAATTTTGCCATCGACCGGCACTTTTTCACCAGGCCTAACAATAACTACATCGCCATGCACGACGTCTTCAACTGGTATATCGACAATCTGGCCATTGCGCGTAACGCGAGCGGTTTTTGCCTGAAGCCCCATCAGCTTCTTAATTGCGTCGCCAGTTTTGCCCTTAGTTCTTATTTCCAGCCATTTGCCTAAAATGACAAAAGTAATTAAGAAGGCAGCAGTCTCGAAATATAGTTCGGGGATTTTGCCATTTATGCCGATGAATGAACTGGTTTTGGTGTAGTAAATAATGAAATTAATCAAACTGTAGAAGTAGGCAGTTGAGGTGCCAATGGCAATTAGACTGTCCATGTTAAATGTCTTCATCTTTAGGGAAGACCACATACCCTTGTAAAAGCCAGCACCGATAATAAACTGGATAGGGGTGGTGAAGAAGAGCGATATAATGCCTACATATGGCAAGACTTTAGCTTTACCTGGCAGGGTGAAGAAGTCGAGCAGCATAAAATAGAGCATGGGCGCACTTAATATGAAGCTAGTCCAGAATTTTTTGAAGTAAGAGTTAATTTCCGTTTCGCGTTTACGGCGATCGTAGTCCGCATCTTTAGCGTCAACCATCTCAGCTTTGTAGCCGGCTTTTTCTATTGCTTGGATCATGGTTGTGGTAGTAACTTGGCCTTCATCGTACTGTACGGAGGCTTTTTCGGCAGCAAAGTTGACGTTAGCCTGCTTAACTCCAGGAATTTTTTTGAGCGAGCGTTCAATCACATTAGCGCAAGAGGAACAGTGCATGCCAAACAACGACAGGCTGGTTCGTTGATTGGGGTTTTGAGTTTTATGATCTAGAGCATTCTGCGAGGATTGGCGTGTAGTTGATTTTGTTATGTCGTAAGTTTTCTCATTTAAGGGGAGTGATACGATCTCAAACAACTTTGCCATGGCGCTCGATTTGCCAAGTTCAGCCACCAGACTTTCAATTTCCGGTCGGTTTTCCGGTATGACGAATTCAGCAACCTTGTCATTTTTTATCACTCCTTCAAAATAAGCCTTGCCTCGTTCATCTTCAAGTACCTTGCCTTCAGCGAGGGGGTGATTGGCTAACTTGACTTTGAGCGACCTGTTTTTGTTGGTAAAACTGGACGATATGGCGACCTCCTGGCTGTTAACTTCGTCTTCGGATTCGGCAACTGCTTCGTAGCCGGCAGTTTTAATAGCTTGAATGATGTCGCTAACAGAGTTTTGTGACTCGTTAAGTATTAGTTCGCACAAGCCCGAATCAGCACTAATGGATGCAACTGAAACACCGCGCAAGTTTGACAATTCCTCTTTGACAATCGTCTCGCAGGACTGGCAATGCATGCCGGTTATTTTTAGTCTGAGTTTCTTTTTCATGGAATTAGTTAATAATTGAGTAAGGACTGTTGGTAAGGCTAGCCGTGACCTCTTCTGGATTAATCGGACGGAAAGCAGTGATCTCAGTTTGTCCGGTTGATAAGTTAATTGATACGTTTTCAACGCCAGCTATGCTTTTTAAGCGTTTTGTGACGAGCTTAACACAGGCTTCGCAGGTCAGGCCTGCCAGCTTAAGTTTAAAGATATTCATAAGAATGCTGATGAGTGGATTATTCGACGTTGATCTTGCCGCGCGTCATGCCCATAGCACAGGTTATGGGGAACTCGCCGGTTTCAGTCGGGGTAAAATTGAAGGTGAGGGTCTTACCCTGTTCTAAAAGCTGTGGAGCCTCGTCTAGGCCGGGGAGTTTGATCATGGACATGCATCCAGCGCCGTCCTCCTGTGCAGTTACTTCGAATCGGACCGGTTGCCCTTTTTTTACTGAGAAGGTGTTTGGTGCAATATCGGTGGCCACTGAATAAACAGTCTTAATAACCTGCACCGCACCAGCAGTGTCGGTGGCGCCTGAAGTTTCCTTTTTATTGGCTGCTCCTCCGCCACAGCCACAGCCTCCACTGCCACCACAGGAACTGCCGCTGACGGTCGCGCTGGGTGCAGTGTCGGCCGTGTCAGAATCAGAAACAATGTCCTTTGCTGTCGCAGTATCTCCAATCACATTGAAACTGCCAGTGTACATGCCCATTGAGCAGGAGAATTTAAGCGTACCCGGTTCGGTCGGAGTGAATTTTATAGTGTTTAATCCGGCTTTAAGCGTCTTGCTGATGCCCAGTTTGCGAAGGACGATGGAACTGGCGCAGGAATAAGGGGCATTAGCAGTTATTTCCCAACGCACAGGCACACCGGCTTTGATGGTGAATTTATTAGGTGAATAGCCGGAGTTGGTTTCGGTCATGCTTACAACCTGAACTCCATCAACTAGCTTGACATTGGGATCGTTGATAACGGCTGTTTCGGTAGTGTTGGAAGCTAAAACTGGGGTGAAACCGAGAAGTGATAAGCCGTTCTTTAAATTAAACAAAGAAAAGAGGACCACTACCGTGCCTGCGAATTTTAAGAATTTTTTGCCAGATTCGCCACTAAAGATCGAGGCTAAGCCGCCAACGCTCAAAAGACCAGGGGCGGTGCCGAGGGCGAAAAACCCCATAATCAAGGCCCCTTGTCCGAAATCACCGCTGGAAACGGCAAATAGCTGCATGGCTTGAGTAAAGCCGCAGGGCAGGAAAAAAGTCGTAGCTCCAAGTAATATGGAGTTTTTATGGCTATATTCCTTGTTTTTTGTGTCAACGCCCAGAATCCGGGATACGCTTTTTGGTAGAGTTAGTTTGAATGAGTTAAGTCGGGGAGTTAAGCCGGTGAGCTGCAAACCGATAATTAACATGACAAGACCAACAGCAACGGTGAGAATGGCGCTAACGGTAGCAGACATCTGAAAGACAGAACCTAACAAGCCTAGAAGGCCACCGAAAAAAGCATATCCCAAGATGCGCCCGCCATTAAAATAAAGGTGGGGACGGAATTTTTGTTTTGTCGATGCGTCAGGATGTGTTTTGGAGAATTTAGCTGACATGCCTAGGGTCAAGCCGCCAACCAAGGCCATACAAGTCGAAAAGCCTGCAACCAGGCCAATCATCAAGACAACTCCCAAGCTGGAAGGATTGCTAGCGGAACTGATATTCATGTCTGTCAGTCCAAAAAAGCGCAGAATGCCATAAAGCATGAAGGCAATCAAAAGAGCTTTGAATATCGCCTGGTAATCGTTTTTGTCTGTTGATAGCCATGGCAGTTTTTTGTTTTCGCCAATAGTATAACCAGCTTCAGTTATGGCTTTTTCCAAATCAAACAACTGTGGTGACTTTTCCGCTTCGAAAAATATGTCGGCTTTGCCTGATTTCCAGTCTACATTGGCTTTTTTCACTGAGCCGATTTCCAAAAGTTTTTCTTCTAAGAGCATTTCGCATGAACGGCAATGCATGCCGCTGATTGAAAGGGATATTTTGTGAGTATTATCGTTCATAGATATAATCGTTATTTATTATATGACAAGCAAGCAAGGGGCTAAGCTTGTAAATAACGATTAGATTCTGAGAATAATTGATTTTAGCGCAAGCCTATCCGGCGGGACAACTCGTTGTTGGCCGTAGAGAGGCTGTATTAGTGACGGAGTGAATATTGAGTATGATATCGTTGCTGCAGTGGAAAAGACTTTAAACAAGGTGTCAGTTTCGACAGTTTTGGCGCTTCCTGGTTCATTTTTTTCCAAGCAGCATGGTAAGACGATTCCTGAGGAGTCATGCTTGTTTGCTTGTGCTTGGGGGGTCTTACTTGTTTCGTGGCAGTAATCGGTTGAAGCGTAGTTGTTAGCCTCCATTTCAGCGGCTTCGGCATCCTGATTCAAAACAAGTCCGCAAACATGCGGTATATTCACAAAAACAAAACTGACAGCAAGGTAAATTGCGGCAAGGGCGGATAGTTTTTTTAGTATTTGCTTCCTCATGGGGTAAATATTTTGATTTTCTAATTTATCTTTCTATAAAGCTCAATCAATTCAGAGATGGTTTTTTCCTCATCGTTGGTCTTAATGGAGCGCACTACGCAAGTTTTAAGATGGTTTGAAAGTAAGACCTCTTCAGCTTTTTTAATAGCCCCTCTAACTGCTGCCGCTTGTTGAATAACATCAAGACAATATACATCGTCCTGAATCATTTCGATAATTTTATTGAGGTGCCCCGCAGTGATTTTCAAGCGTCGAGTGGCATCCTTTTTTGCGCACGATATTTCCGGCATAGTTTGGAGTATTAATACCCCCCAGGGGAGGGTAGGCTAAATATACACTTTTACAATTTAGTCGTCAAGCAATAAAAAAACCGCCGGCAACTACTGCCGGCGGTAAAAAATGGATTTTATTTCAAAGCTTCCTTGATTGATGCCTCGATTGGTGCGACTGGAACTGCTCCAGGCACAGACTTGCCGTTACTAAAGTTTCCTGTGGCTGTTGGTGTGATTGCACCTGTGCTCGCACCAAGTGTCGCTTGCCCGGTATAGCCTGTGAAAAGGTTGTTGGAAGCGTCACGAGCTGTGATCGTGATCTGGAAAGGTGCACCAACATATTGCGGACTGGTGATTTGCTGAAAATTGAAATGGTCCAAGGTGGGAGCGAGAACTGTCACGGAAGAAACACCCGTGATCGAACCGACAGACGCCACAATAGTGTTGTTATAGCTTCCCGGAGTGGAGCCAGCTGTAAAAAGGCCACTGCCATTGATCGTTCCACCGCCATTTACCACGCTCCAGGTTACTGGCAAGTTAGGAATAGGGTTATTACTAGCATCATAGCCTTGCGCAGTGAACTGTTGAGTCGCAGCAGTAACCACTGAGGGATCAGACGGGCTGATTAC
>JAAXVE010000075.1 GCA_013335665.1 Candidatus Falkowiibacteriota bacterium | reverse complement strand
TGGCTGGATCGGGCAGGCTCTGGTTGCTAGGACAGAAGCAACGGACTTTACTCAAAAAACAGAAATTGCCAAAAGTAAAGCATATGAAGAAAAAACAGCAAGCATTAAGGAACGTCTTAAGGGATATATAGTCTTGGCAGTCGAGTCAAAGGGTGAGGCTTACTACATTACCAAAGAGGGAGTCGGCGTCTATCTGAAAGATGGCAACGCAGCGTTCCAACTGATGCGCGGCCAAGGCCTAGGGATAAATAATAAGGACCTTGATAAACTTAAGAATGGAGATAAAAATATCGGTAGCAGGTTGCGAGGCAGAATAGTTTTAGCTGTCGAGAGAAACGGTGAGGCTTATTATATCAGTCCTAAAAACCTCAAGGTCTATTTTCTAAAAAATGGTCAAGGCGCTTTTGAACTATTGAGGCAGGAAGGTATGGGTATTAATAATGCAAATCTCGCGTTGATAACCAAAAAGTCAGCGGACGAAACCAAATCAGCGGTCAAGGAAAAAAACAAGAACGAGGACGTTGCTGTTTCCAGTAGTGATGGCAGCATAACGCTGGACGGACAACAGTCTGGAAACAAAGTTTCCCTGAATTGGTCGTTGGTTGGCTTCGACTCCAGCATGGGTTTTAAGGTGGTGGTTTCGAAGGAGCTTGATCCGGTCTATCCTGGCAATGAATATCACTATTTATCCGATGCTGGGACTCGGAGTGACACCTGGGAGCTGGATGAACCAGGAACATATTTCTTCAGGGTTTGCGAATATTTGGGCGGCAAGTGCGGGGTCTACTCGAACAATCTCAAAGTTGAAATCGAATAATTGCACTGAGTCCGGCAGATACACGCCGACACAGACAAGAAGCAGAGCCACTCTTTTGGGTGGTTTTGTTTTTTTGTGCTACAGGATTTTTTATAAAAGTCATTCTCATATGAGTAATACAGTGTTTTTTCTAAGAAGCCTAAAAAGGCGAAATATGCTAGAATATCATTATAATCATTAAAATGGTTCAAGATTTTCTTATGAAAGACATTTGCAAACAGCAGAAAGCATACATAGTCGGCGGCGGCATTTCGTCTTTGGCCGCCGCAGTTTATCTGATCGATGATGCCGGATTTGCTGCAGAAAACATTACTATATACGAAGCTAAGAAAACGGTTGGCGGCAGCTTGGATGCCCGAAGGAAACATTCCAGCGGTGCCTATATCATGACCGGTCACAGGATTTTGGCGAAAAATGCTTTCGAGTGCACCTATGATCTCCTTTCTCGCGTGCCGTCAATAAGAGACAAACGTATGACAGCAAAAGATGAGATAGATGAGTATAACAAGAGGGTGAGGACATATGCGAAAGCCAGGCTTGTTGAAAAAGGAAAAGTAGTTGACTCACATACTTTGGGGTTGAGCTGGGGGCATCGGAAGGACTTGGTTAAAGTCTTTATAACAAAAGAGTCTTCATTAGATGGCTTGAGGATAAATGATTTTTTTGCCAAAGATTTTTTTGATACGAATTTTTGGCTGGAATTCAGTACTGTTTTTGCATTCCAGCCTTGGAGCAGTCTGGCTGAATTCAGGAGATATATCTACAGATCGTTTCATGCCTTGCCGTTTTACGACACGATGGAGTGCATCCAAGAGACGCCTTATAACCAGCACGATTCGATGGTTTTGCCGATATATGACTGGCTTGAAGCTAAAGGTGTTAATTTCAGTATCGAAACTACGGTCATGGATATCGATATCGCGACAAGAGACCAGAAAAGAATCGAAGCGATAAGGTTGGCAAAAGATGGAAGTGAAGAAACGGTTGCTGTCGGCGTCGATGATTTGGTTTTCGTCACTCTTGGTTCGATGACGACTAATTCCTGTTTCGGTTCGATGGATTCGGCAGCGCAAGTGCTTGAAAAAAGAGAAAGCCCTGCTTGGAATCTTTGGGAAAAAGCCGCTTCCAAAGATGCTTGTTTTGGCAGACCTAAAGTTTTTGATGATCATGCCAAGGAAACCAAGTGGAGCTCGTTTACCATAACTTTCAAGGATAGGATTTTCTTCGATATGATGGAGGCGCTGACCGGCAATGCCGAGGGGACTGGCGGCGGAACAAGCTTTAGGAAATCCAATTGGCTTTTGTCATTGACTTTGCCGCATCAGCCGCACTTCTTGGATCAGCCCGACAACTTGACTGTGTGCTGGGGGTATGGCTTGCGCCCGGATAACAAAGGAAATTTCGTCGATAAGAAAATGAGTGAATGTAGTGGCGAAGAAATATTGATGGAGCTGATCAATCATTTAGGGTTCGGCCAGAAGACAGCGGAGATACTCGAATCGGCGATTTGCATCCCATGTTTGATGCCATATATAACCAGCCAGTTTTCACCTAGGGTGAAAGGGGATAGGCCACAGGTGCTTCCTGCTGGCGCAGGAAATTTCGCGCTGCTCGGACAGTATTGCGAGATTCCCAACGATATCGTTTTTACGGTCGAGTACTCGATCAGGTCGGCCCAGATGGCTGTATATTCGTTGCTCGGTTTGAATAAAAAAGTGGAACCGATTTACAAAGGTCATTATAACCCGGTAAATATTTACAGAGCGATAAAGACTCTTCTTAGATAGCTTTTAAAAAGATGCGAGCAAAGCAAGGCTAGTATCGCCTTGCTTTTCGTAATGAATTGTGTTTTTGCAGTTGATTAGCTATTATAACCAGGCATGAATAAAGAATTAGAGTATTATGTCAGGACTGATAAATATCAATAAAATATCTAAATCGTTTGGCCCGCACGTCATTTTTGACAAGGCGAGTATTTATATTGCGAAGAAACAGCGGATCGGCATTATCGGCCGTAACGGCGCGGGCAAGACGACGCTGTTTAAGATGCTCTTAGGTGAAGAGAGTGTCGATAGCGGGGAGATAGCCGTTTTTGATACCACAAGGATCGGCTACTTGGAGCAGGAGGAGAAATTTCAGGAAGAAGATACAGTTATAAGCTTTTTGGAACGCGACAGCGGCAAGGAGAGTTGGGAATGCGCCAAGATAGCTGGCGTCTTCCAATTGAAAAACGCATTGCTTGATAGCAAAGTCAGCGACCTTTCTGGCGGCTATAGGATGCGCGTCAAGCTGGCAGCGATGTTGCTGCGTGATCCCAACCTGCTTTTGCTGGACGAACCGACCAACCACCTTGACCTTAGCACTTTGCTGCTTTTGGAAGAGTTCCTCAAGACGTATAACGGCTCGTATATGATAATCTCCCATGACAGGGAGTTCTTACGCAGCACCTGCGATAAGACTTTGGAAGTCGATCAGGGCAAGCTGTACTGGTTTCCGTGCTCGCTGGACGAGTACTTGGCATATAAGGATTTGAAAGAAAAGACTGATGAGAAATATAACAAGAAGGTGAAACGGCAGAAGCAGCAATTGCAAGAATTTGTTGATCGTTTCAGATACAAAGCTTCAAAGGCCGCTCAGGCACAGTCAAAGATCAAGCAGATAAATCGTCTGTCCGAAGTGGCTATCAGGCAATCTTTGAAGACGGCGCAGATCATTATTCCTGACGTGGAAAACAAGAAAGGAACAGCTTTTCATGCGGAAAACTTGAGTGTGGGCTATCCAGACAAGAAAGTCGCCGATGTGGCGGCGCTGGATATCCGCCGAGGTGATCATGTGGCCGTGTTGGGCGACAATGGTCAGGGTAAGTCGACTTTTTTAAAGACTTTGAGCAATGAATTGCCAGCGCTTTCTGGCAAGGTTGTCTGGCCGGCTCACACGAAAATTGCTTACTACGACCAGAACGTGACGAGCAAGCTTGATCCCAAAGAACAAGTTGGAGATTATCTGCAAAGACAGGCTGGCTCGAACTCGAGCATTGAAGACGTCTATAGGGTTGCAGGCAATTTTCTGTTTTACGGCGATGATATTAAGAAGAGTATCGCCGTGTTATCCGGTGGCGAGAAAGCTAGATTGTGTCTTGCCGGCATGCTACTGCGAGAGTGCAACTTCCTTCTCTTGGACGAGCCGACTAATCATTTGGATTTCGAGACCGTCGAAACCTTGAGCCAAGCGTTGCGCAAAAGCAAAGCTACTATCATGTTCATCAGCCATAACCGTGAATTCATCCAGGCCGTGGCTGACAAAATTATCGAAGTCGGTGATGGCCGAGTCAGACTGAGCGGCCTCAACTATGAAGAGTACTTGAGGGATCTTTATGTCAAAGCCGGCTTGGGAGCCGAGACAAAAGAACCTGTCCGTCAGACAACCAAGGAGGAAGACAAGGAGGCGCGAAGAATCAAACAGGAAAAAAGAAAGGAGATTAAAAAAGAACAAGATAGACTTTCAAAGAATCTAGAATACAATAAAGCTGCCGAACAGAAGTTATTAAAGGAATATGAGGCTGACAATTTCAGGTTCAACCGTGAGAGGAATATTAAGATGAAAGAGTTGAAGGATGTAATCGATGATGACGAGGCGCCCGCTTGGCGCCAGGCCCGCACGCAGTTTCTTCGCGTACGACACGCGGTCCTTGACGTAGTGGATCGCATCGATCATGAGGATGGTGTCGACGCTCGCGGGTTCGAG
>JAAXVE010000013.1 GCA_013335665.1 Candidatus Falkowiibacteriota bacterium | reverse complement strand
TATCCTAGTTTGACTGAAGCAAGTCAGGTGCTTTTTTACTAGTAAGAAACTCGTGCTATAATTACGTATATGAAAAGTGCATCGCGCGATATCAATACAGGTGCACCCCAAGCAAATCATAATTTTAATAAATGGTTTCCGCTTTGATGTTTTATGCGGGCATGCCAAATTATCTATAAGAATAAAAAATGAAGTCGAAAATCAAAGAATTGATGGCAAAAATAGATCAGCTGAATAACGCGTTGCAAAAAGAGCACGCCCGCTTAGCAGAAAAGTACGGCTTTTCGATAAATAAGCAGAGAATAATTTTCATTGAAAAATTCAGGGCGCGCAACAAGAACTGGCGCATCCCAACTTGGCAGTATGTCGTGCCGCACAGTCTTAGGCATCTTTTGTCCATGCCTTTCATCTATATGATGATTATCCCGACGGTAATACTTGATCTGTTTATCTCCATTTATAATTGGACTGCTTTGCCGCTCTATCGCATACCGCCGGTTAAACGCAGTGAATACATAATATATGATCGTCAATTTCTTGACTATCTTAATGTCATCCAAAAGATCAATTGCATTTATTGCAGCTATGTGAACGGCTTATTCGCTTTCGCTGGCGAGATCGGAGCAAGGACTGAACGATACTGGTGTCCGGTCAAGGCTGCAAAACGGGTCAAAGCCAGGCATGGCTGGTACAGCGACTTTGCTGATTATGGCAATCCTGAAGAGTGGAACGAGAAATTCAACGACCACGAAGCATTCAAGAAAGTTGCCTAGCTTTTATTAATATTGGAGGCGATTTTTCACATACTGATCAAAGCAATGTTCAAAGCAAATTATTTTCTCATATTCGAATTTCTCGGCTTCCTTTCATTTATCATGATATTTGTCCGCGAAGCTTATCAGCGCAATTTCTTACGTCTATTTGAAATTGTCAGTTGTGCTGTCTTTGGGATGATGCTAGAGATTGGCAATACCTATCTTGCTCATACTTATTCGTACAGTCCTAATTTCTTGGTTAATCTGGCGAACGTACCAGTTGCTATCGGCTTGGGTTGGGCAGTGATAATCTATTGCGCTATGCTGCTGAGTGATCAGTACAACATACCATGGACCTTGCGTCCCTTCATGGACGCCTTTACGGCCGTCATCCTTGACCTGGCCATCGACACTGTTGCTATTCGCCTTGGTTTCTGGAATTGGACAATACCTTTGGATAAGGAATGGTATGGCGTGCCGTTCGAGAATCTTATCGGCTGGATCCTGGTCGTCTTATCTTTTTCCTTCCTGATTCGTTTTATTAGGACGCTGAATTACAAACGGACGGGAACGAAGTTGCTGATGCTTTTATCGCCCATATTGTCTTATGTGGGATTAATGATTGGCCTTACTATTTTTAGCGTTATCGTGATCCTGCCTTATCAAATTAATAATTGGACAACTTTTCTTCAGTTTCGTTACAATCCCGATTTTGCCATACTTTTCGATCCACAGGTAGTTTTCTGGAAGGCCATATTCTTCGCAGTTATTATGACCGAGCTTGTAAACATAGTTGTTTGGTCCTTGGTCAAATATAGACGATGTTTTCTGAGGAATTTCGATTTATTGTCTTTCACGGCTTTGACCGGTCTCCATCTGTTTTTTATGGTAGCTATTTTTTCCGCTGGGATTTATCGCGAGATGCCGATTTTAGCGTTTATTTCTTTCGGTAGTCTTTTTCTGCATTTGTTGATCCATTTCCTGCCTTATTTGGTGAATCAGAAAACGATCTATTTCTTAAAAGCTGTTAAGGGTAGGGCCGATAGCCATCAAGAACATCTGAATGATATCCTTAACTCCGCCCTGAAATGATACAAGCACTCAGCAAGATTTGAACGTTGCGTTTTTCTCAGTAAAATATTTGATTAAAAACAAGGTCGATCACTCAACCTTGTTTTTAATTAGTTAAATCGTACTCTATGCCGCTTTTTCATCAGGCTCAAAAATTCCGAAGACATTATGGTCTAGGTCGACGAAGTAGCCTTGCCAACAGCGCCCGGGGATGGCGAACTTCGGCATGGCCACAATGCCGCCTTCTTTGATTATCTTATCAGCTATCAGGTCAAAGTCATTTACCATGACCGAACAGGTGAAGGCGTTAGTTCCGTATTCCATTGGAGGAGTCATAACTGGCCGTTTCAGCAGCCCGCCTCGGATGCCGCCAGTTTCTATGCGGTAGTATTCCAGTGGCACGTTTTCTTCGCGGATAAAGGTCCAGCCGAAGATTTTTTTATAAAAATCCAAAAGTTTACTCGGCTTGTCAGCCTGGATTTCGAAGTATTCTATAGTGTTCATAGTGTTAATTGTTATTTAGCAACGCAATGGATCATTCCTTTTACGCTAATGTAATTTATTTATATTTTAGCTCTTTCCTTATTAAATTTGCATTAAGTTTTATACTTCTGTTTTTTTAGCATTGGCGCGATGCTTTGGTAAATTTCGATTTTTATCTGCTTGGTTTGAAAATATTTGGGTGTAATGCGCGTATTTGACAATATGGCTTATAAATGGGTAAAGTTAGGCCTACTGTTCTTTGTTTCAAAGGAATAATAATATAGGGTAGATGCTTATGCCATTTGCATAAAAGAGAAAAAATATTCCGGGGGTGCGAGATGCCATTAACAAGTATTTTGGAAAGAAGCGATGTATCGGATGAGGTTAGGAGGCAACTTGCCACTCACCTCGAAGAGTATGAATTCTCGATGAGATTCCGCGAGATTGGTCTGCAGGTCATCAGCATGTTAAATGAATCGGGAAAGTCGTTGGATGAGTCGATCAAGGAAGTTCTTGGGCTGCTTAAGTCCAGCACAGGTTTCGACGCTGTCGGACTGCGCCTGCAGGTCAGCGGCGATTACCCCTACTTTTATCAGAAGGGTTTTTCCCATGAATTTCTTCTTACTGAAGATTCGCTGATAGTTCGCGACACCTGCGGCAACCTGTGCAGTGACGAGGATGGGAATGCAATTATTGGTTGCACCTGTGGTTTGATAATCTCAGGCAAGATTGAAAAAGGCAATCCTTTGTTTACTCTTGGTGGCAGCTTCTGGAGTATTGATTCGTCAGAACTGCAGGGTGTGCCACCCGATCAGGATCCGATGATCAGGAAGCGTGACGCCTGCATTTATAAGCGTTACTCATCTGTTGCTTTAATCCCGATCAGGAGCAAAGAGAAGATTATCGGCTTACTGCAGTTTAGCGATCGTCGGAAAAATCGTTTCACGCTTCGGAATATCGAGCTTTTCGAAATGATTGCCAATCACATTGGCATGGCCATCATGCGGAAAAAGTGCGAAGAGTGGAAACGTGATGCGTTCGGACGTTTGGAAAAAATCGCTAGCCGTTTGCCAGGGATGGTGTTCCAATATGTGTTGAGTCCGAGCGGTTCTTCTCGTATCCCGTACGCCAGCGCTGCTATCAGGGATATCTGCGGGGTGGAATTGGATGACGTTAAGTATGATGCTTCGCTTTTTTTCTCAATGGTGCATGCAGATGACCAGGGTGATGTGGCAGCCGCGATTAGAAAGTCGGCTTCTGAGTTATCGCCATGGTTCCAAGAGTACAGGGTGAAGCTTCCAGGAGGCGAAGAGCGTTGGCATCTGGTCAGCGCCATGCCCGAGCTAGAAGCTAACGGCTCAGTTCTTTGGCATGGTTTCATTACTGACATCACGAGCCAGAAGCAGACAGCTTTGGCTGTTCAGGAAAGCGAAGCGAAATTCAGAGCACTGTTCGAGGAGTCAAATGTCGGCATCGCAATCATTGATCGCGATTTGAAATTGGCTGCAGTCAACGCCTCGTTCGCAGCCATGCACGGCTGTTCAGTTGATGAGATGTTGTCGTTGCGTTTGAGCGACTTGGATACTTCGGAAACCGCTAAGCTGACCCACGAGCGCGCAAGCAGGGTAATCAGGGGCGAAAAGCTGACCTTCGAGGTCTGTCACTTTCACAAACAGGGGCATGTAATCTGCCTTGAAGTGAGTTCGAGCTTGATATGCCAGAACGGCGAGCCTTTCATAGTCGCCTTTCACCATGATATTACCGAGCGCAAGGCCATGCAGAACGCATTGGTTAGCGCGGAAAGGTTGAGTGCAATCGGTCAGCTGGCCGAAGGCGTGGCCCATGACTACAATAACAGTTTGCAGATAATCCTCGGAAATGTTGCGATGGCTATGCTGGTGGAGAATTTGCCCGAGGAGGCGGCCGAATTTCTTGCTATCGCGCAAAAAGGCGTCATGGACGCTGCAGCACGAGTGCAAAGCTTGCAAAGGTTTTCGGTAAGAACGACTGGCGAGTTGCGGCCATTACAGATTGAAGAAGTGTTGGATGACGTAGTGGCTCAGTCAAAACCTCTCTGGAAAAATATGGCAGAAAGGCAGGGTGCTGTTATTTCTTTCATTAAGAGGTATGACCAGACGCCGATAATCGACGGCGATCGCGGTGCATTAGGCAGTGCCTTGTACAATCTAATTAAGAACTCGATCGAGGCCATGCCGCACGGCGGGATAATTACTCTGGAGACCGGAGTCTATTCCACTAAAAAAGAAGTGTATTTGAGAATTTATGATACGGGAATGGGTATGGACGATGAGACGAGGAAGCGCGTCTTTGAGCCTTTTCATTCGACCAAGGGTTTGGAAATAGGCAGAGGTTTCGGCATGAGCAATGTTTATTCTATCATACGAAATCATAACGGCACGGTTTTTGTCAAAGAGACCGCGCCTGGCAAGGGCACGACGATTGAAATCGTCCTTCCTTTCTGCAAATCAGCTTACGGTAATGGAAACGAGGTACAAAATCAGGCTCATGGCTCGTTGCGAGTCTTGTGGGTTGATGATGAATCTGCCATAAGAAATCTCGGCAAAATGTTTTTGCGCAAATTGGGACATTCTGCTGACGTTGCAGAAAGCGGACAAACAGCGCTAGAGCTGCTTTCGGAAAACAGATATGATTTGATGATTACCGATATAGGTATGCAAGGGATGAATGGGTGGCAGCTTGCCGCTACAGTGCATCGTCTGTATGGCGATATGCTGGTAGTTGTCGTTTCCGGTTGGGGGGTGGTCGTCTCAGACGACGAGAAAGCGGAGTATGGCATCAGCCATGTGCTTTCCAAGCCAATCGGCGTGGAGCAGCTGAAAGAACTGACGAATGATCTTTTGTCGAAAAAATAACCAGCGCCGGCATCAATTGAGATGCCGGCTTTTTGTTTGAGCCAATATTAGTTTGGATAATTTTTTAAAAAAAAGAAGAAAGGCCCGGCTTGCGCTGGACCTTTGTATATTGGGTTTGCCCTTTTGGGCTTTTTTTTGATCTTATTTTTATCTTGACATTGTACTATAGCACATGATAGTAATTTTGTCAATAGTATTGGGTGGTTATTAAAATATTTTTGCTAATATTTAATAAAATATTTTATATTTAATTTTACCAGCGCCTCACATTTTAATAATTCCTGCCAGATGATATAATAAAGCGGTGCCAAATTAATAATTTCTAAAAAATATGAAAATCAAATCAATTCAAGCCATTGAAATTTTGGACAGCCGCGGCAATCCTACAGTCGAGGCGACGGTAATTTTGGAAGACGGTTCTTGCGGCAGCGCTGCCGTGCCATCAGGTGCCTCGACCGGCAGCTACGAAGCAGTCGAATTGCGCGATGGAGACAAAGGACGTTATGCCGGACTGGGCGTCCTGAAAGTGGTTAGTAACATCGAGGATATTATTGCTAATGCTTTAGTTGGTATGGATGCTTCCGAACAGACTGCGATTGATAAGAAGATGATTGAACTTGACGGTACAGAGAATAAGGCGAAGCTGGGAGCGAATGCCATCCTTTCAGTTTCTTTGGCCGTAGCGCGAGCCGCTGCAGCTTCGGAAGGTAAGCCGCTTTACCAATATTTATCTAAATTCAATCCTGATTTCGACGGACACTTCATCATGCCGCTTCCGATGATGAACATTATGAACGGCGGAAAGCACGCCAATTGGGCGACCGACATTCAGGAGTATATGATCTTGCCGATCGGCGCCAAGGATATGGCTGGCGCGGTCCGGATGTGCGCCGAAGTTTATGCGCAATTGAAAAAAGTCCTGAAGGACAAGGCTTACAATACGGCAGTCGGCGATGAGGGCGGTTTCGCACCGGCAGTTTCATCAAATAAAGAGCCGTTCGAGCTGATGTCACAGGCGATTAAGCAGGCGGGTTATGAGTTGGGCAAGGATATCGTTTTCGGTATCGATGCGGCTGCTACCGAATTTTACAAAGACGGAAAATATGAATTGAATAAGGAAGGAAGCACTTTGAGCAGCGAAGAACTAGCAGCTTTCTACATGGAAAATATCGTCAATCATTATCCGATCAAGACCATGGAAGACATTTTTAGCGAGGATGATTGGGCAGGTTTCGAAAATTTTACAGCTAAGGTGGGTGATAAGATCCAAATCGTCGGCGATGACTTGTATGTGACCAATATCAATAGGTTGAAAAAAGGCATCGAAGGCAAGTCTTCCAATTCGATCCTAATTAAACTGAATCAGATCGGCTCGCTCACTGAGACGATTGATGCCGTCTTGCTGGCTCGCCAGCACGGCATGACCGCAGTCATTTCACATAGAAGTGGCGAGACAGAAGATGAATTTATTGCGGATTTGGCTGTCGCCCTCGGGACGGGTCAGATCAAAACCGGCGCGCCAGCCAGGAGCGAGCGCACGGCAAAATATAATCGCTTAATGAAGATTGAGCGAGAGTTGGGAGAAAAAGCGGTTTTGGCCAAATACCCATTCTAATATGAAAGGCAATAAAGTCGTACTCATTATTTGCGACGGTTTGGGCTATCGCGAGGCAACCGATCATAATGCAGTTGTCGCCGCTCGCACCCCCAATCTTGATCGCTACGGGCGTGATTACCCGCACGCCTTGCTTTCGGCCAGCGGGGAAGCTATCGGCTTGCCTGCCGGCCAGATGGGGACTTCGGAAGCGAATCACTTAGTTATCGGGTCTGGGCGGATTATCTACCAAAATCTGACCAGGATCAATCATGCAATCAGGAAAGGGACCGTGGCAGACAATGAAGCAATCATCGAGGCTTGCGAACATGTAAAAGAATTCGGCAGTGTTCTGCATATTAAGGGAATTGTCAGTGATGGCGGTGTGCACGGTCATACGGACCACCTTAAAGAATTAGTCAGTGTTGCGAAACTTCATGGCGTCGAAAGGATATTCCTCCATCTGTTTACGGATGGACGCGATGTGGCGCCGCGAAGCGCCAAAGGGCATGTTGAAGATTTGGAGAAATTCTTAAGGGAGCAGGGCGTAGGCAGGATCGCTTCAATCGGCGGCCGGTACTGGGGGATGGATCGTGACAATAATGATGATCGGATAGAGAAACATTTTTTGGTAATCACCAAAGGTTCAGAAAGAAAATTCAAGAGTGCGTTGGAGCTGATCGAACACAGTTATCAGAACGGAGTAACCGACGAGTTCATTGAGCCAGCCTCGCTTGAGCTAGATGAAGGCGCGGCGGGCTGCATCGAAGCTAACGACGCGGTCATTTTCGCCAATTTCCGTTCGGACAGGGCAAAGCAGCTGGCTAAGCGTACGCTTGATGAAAATCTGGACAACCTCAAATATGTCGCCATGACTAAGTATGACGATGATATTGACGTGCGTGTCGCTTTTCCGCCAGAGGAGATCGGCAACACTTTGTCAGAAGTTATTTCTCGCCACGGGCTCAGACAACTGAAGGTGACGGAGACGGAGAAATTCACACATCTTACTTTTTTCTTTAACGCGCAAAGGTATGAAGCAGAGAAAGGTGAAGATAGAATTATGATACCGAGCAATAAAGACGTAGGAACGCACGATCAGAGGCCGGAAATGAAAGCCGATGAGATAACTGCAAAAGTGTGTGAAGCGTTGCAACAGAAAGAGTACGATTTTATAGCGCTTAATCTGACCAATTGCGACATGGTCGGGCATTCTGGTAATTTCGAAGCCATAGTTAGTGCTGTGGAGGTGGTTGATGCTGCTCTGGGAAAGATCGTAGAGGCAGCCAAGACGCATGGCTATGAGGTGATTATTACGGCCGACCATGGCAATGCCGAAGAGACTTTTGGCAATGGCCAACCCATGACCGCACATACCATCAATCCTGTGCCTTTCTATTTGATTTCTGAGAAATTCCCGACAATCAGCCGCACAGAAGGCGACTTGAGCGACATTGCACCGACTATTTTGGCAATCATGGGCCTTAAAGCGCCCAAAGAAATGACGGGGAAATCCTTTGTTTAAAAGTTTGTATCTGGAAGTTGGGCACGGCATGGTTTTGCGATTTGCCGTGGTGATTTAGAATGGTTTAGTCGCAAGTCATACGGCGTGTGGCTATCTTATTGATTCAAAAAAATGAAGGTTTTTTCTTCGGTGTATTACATGGTTTAAGGTTGACATTTTTAATCATTCTGATTATAATTAGCTTAAATTAGCTTAAATTGAGCTATTCAAACTAACTAGCGGGTGAGACAATGAAGAAAATAACAAGAGACCAAAATTCAACCGATTTAATAGACAACTTGCAGGCGATCGTTATGGCGGCGTATCAGGCCTGCGGATATGATCAGGAATTGGGCCAGGTGGTCCGTTCCAAGATTCCGGAGCTGGCGCATTATCAGTCTAACGGCGCGTTTTTAGTAGCAAAAAAATACAGGGTCGCACCCATGGAGGTGGCAGAGAAGATAGCAGCCCAGTTAAAAGACCACGAAGCATTCAGGCAAGTCACTGCAGTTGCGCCAGGCTTCGTAAATATGTTTCTTTCCGATGCGTATCTTGTTTCGCAGGTGAAGGGGATGATTACTGATGAAGCAATCAAACTCCCGACCGTTAAGAACTCAAAGAAGATTATTCTTGATTTTGGCGGCGCTAATGTAGCTAAACCATTACATGTCGGTCATTTACGCTCGGCGATTATCGGCGAATCAATCAAGCGGATCGGCCGTTTTCTTGGGCATGAGGTGATCGGTGACGTGCATCTGGGCGATTGGGGATTACAGATGGGTATGATCATAATCGAACTCGCCAAACAGCGTCCAGAACTGCCATACTTCGACCCAGGGTATGCAGGCGCATACCCTGAGGAGTCGCCAGTCAGCATGGCTGACCTCGATGTCCTTTACCCTCAAGCGAGCCAGCGGGCAAAAGCGGACGAAACCGTCATGGACGCCGCGCGTCGTGCGACAGTGGAGTTGCAAGAAGGCCGCCCGGGTTACAGGGCTTTGTGGAAAAAAGTGCTTGCAGTATCCATCGCCGATTTACGCAAGGATTATTCCGACTTGGATGTAGATTTTGATTTGTGGTTAGGCGAAAGCGACGCGCATGAAGCGGTTGCCCCGCTTATCGATATATTGGAAAAGAAGAACCTGATCAGAGTGAGCGAGGGCGCTTTGATTATGGAGGTCTGCGAGCCTGATGATGCTAAACCGCTACCACCATTGATGTTGAAAAATACTAATGGAGCAGAGCTGTACGGTGTGACTGACTTAGCGACCATTAAGCAGCGTATTGAAAAATACGCGCCCGATGAGATGATTTATGTGGTTGATAAAAGACAATCGCTGCACCTGGAACAAGTTTTTCGCGGAGCAAGATTGGCCGGAATTGTCGATGAGAAAGTACGGTTTGAACACGTCGATTTCGGAACTATGAACGGTACGGATAATAAGCCATTCAAGACGCGAGCAGGCGGCACAATGAAATTGAAGGATTTGATAGCATTGATATTCGACAATGCAATGGGGCGCTTAAGGGGTATTGATTACGGTTTGGCTGGCGCTAAGGCTGATATTGCGCGTAAAGTCGGCATAGCTACGTTAAAATTTGCCGACTTGTCCAATTACCGAACCAAGGATTATATTTTTGACATTGAAAGGTTCTCAGCCTTTGAGGGACATACTGGTCCATATTTGCTTTATAGTGCTGCCCGTGCCAACTCGATACTCAGTAAGGCAGAAAAGCCGGCCACGGGACAATGGCAAGTCATTATGCCTGAGACTGATATTGAGCGTGATCTGCTTTTAAAGCTATTGGAATTCCATCAGGCCATCATTGAGTCTTGGGATGATAAATCGCCAAAAGAGATCTGTGATTACGCCTATGATCTGGCTGTCATCTTCAGTAAGTTTTATCATGAATGCCCGGTATTATCGGAAAATGACATCAAGCTTCGCGAGTCGCGCCTCTTCTTAGTCGAGGCGACAAGCGGAATCCTTGAGTGCGCTTTAAATTTACTAGGCATAGAAGTGCCAGACCGCATGTAAGATGTACTTGAACGACACTGATAAAAACAAGGCCGATCCGGCCTTGTTTTTTTTGTTTGCAAACAATGAACCGTAGAGCATATTTTGACAAAAACGTTGTTTCATGTTTATATTAGCGCAGCTTTTTAAATGACCATGACGGGAGGAAACATGAATAGTAAAACGATCGTAAGGAGAAAATCGGATGGTCTTCAGGGTGTTGTCTGCTTCGATGAAGAAAAACGGCAGAGGCCTGAAGGCGTGGTGACTGTGGTGTATGAGGGCAGATCTTCGGTCGATGTCGTCAAAGTAGATGAGGTTGAAGAGATCGGACAGGAAAACGCTGTGCCGTGTTTTAACAAGTGCGGTGCAGGCCGTGGTGCGTCTTGTTGCATCTTCCTGGTCGGAGAGGCAGGCGACTTGAAGTGCGCAAGGCATAGCGAATTCAGGCAGATTCTGATTGCCCGCTCCAGGAAACCTTCATCTCATGCCAAACGCTTGCCAGTGGAGATGTACCCCAACTGTCAACTGCCCACAAGGTAAAAACGTTCTTTTATGCATTGAGCCCCGAAGCGATTCGGGGTTTTTTCGTAGCCATGGCAAAACCGTGGCGGGTTCTAATAATAGCTTAACCGGCGGTTGCTCGACAAGTCAGATCAGTCTTTGCTCGGTCTTGTTACGGACACAAAAAATGATTATTGAAAGAAAAGTTGGACGCAATGCGTAAAGAGTGTGCTATATTTAAATTATGATTCCAGAAGAGGATTGCCAAAAACATACGGACAAGGAATTGGTGGAATTATCAGTGACTAATTCCGAATATTACGCCTGTCTGGTCAAACGCTATACGGAGGCCTTGAGGCGTTACGTGATTCGGCTTGGCAGCAGTTTGCCGGATTCTGATGATATCTTGCAAGAGGTGTTTTTCAGCGCATACTTGCATTTGAACGGCTTTGATAAAAAATTGAAATTTTCCAGCTGGATTTATAGAATTGCCCACAATAAGTCTGTCAGCATGTTCCGCAAGTCTAACGTCAGGCCAACGGTCGAGCTGACTGATTTGCTGCCCTGGCAAGATCTTCTTGCGAATAGTTGTCCTGGTTTGGAATTTGACCAGGCTATGCTTAAAGAAAAGATCAGTCTGGTGCTTGAGAGTCTTGATCCTAAATACCGAGAAGTCTTAGTGCTCAGGTATTTTGAAGAAAAAGATTATAATGAAATATCTGATATCTTAAAAAAGCCCATGGGCACTATTGCAACCTTGGTAAACAGGGCGAAAAAACAGTTTGCAAAGCTTGCCGAAGGGCAAGCGCTAAATCAAGAATATGGAAATAAGTGACAGCGTATTGGAAAGGATTAAAAAAGAGAAGGCAAAACCAATGCCTGGCTGGTTTTTCAGGTTGCGTGATTGGTTGTTGTGGCTCGCCTTAATATTGTTGATGTTGGTAGCCGTTAGCTCACTAGGCCTATTTGCCTTCTTTTTGTCTGACGGGCCTATATCGCACGGAGCTAGATTCTTCTTTGGGGCAGTCTTTGGGCGAATGCCTATGATTTTGCTAGGTCTGGCCGTATTAGGAGTGGCTTTCGCTTTGTTTGATTTTCGCATGACTGCGCGAGGCTATAAACGTTCCTTGATAATCGTGGGCTTGATTTTTGTTGTCATGGTGCTTTTGGCAGGCTGGACATTCAACCGTTATGGTTTGAGCCGAAATTTAGACTCATTTTTCAGTAATGCTAGATTTTATCAAGACCGCGAGATGTATATGCGACAAGTCTGGCAAGATCCGGACAACGGATTGCTTGCAGGACAGATTGCAAGCGTGGCTGGCAACGAAACTTTTTATATGAAGGATTTTGATGGCAAAGAGTGGAAAGTTGAAATTTCGCATGCCTTGCGAAGGCATGGCCTTGCCCCAGTTGAGGGATTGAAAATAAAACTAATCGGAAGCGCGTTGGGAAATATTTTTGTCGCCGATGAAATACGCCCATGGATGGGCATGGGGGGCTGCCGGGGCACGACGGATGCAAAGCCCTGCGGCATGTTAAAGCAGTGAAAGAAATTTTTTTGCCGTGCGTAATAGTGGCGAAAGAATTAACTTTCAATTAAACGCAAAATTATGAAGATGAACAAAACCACATTGCTTTTCGCCAGCCTAGGCGTGGGTGCCTTGGTCTTAACAGCCTTTTCCGCAGTTTATGCTGAGGGCACAGTTGTCGCCAATCAAAGAACGCGCGCAGTTAACGCGACTGCAATTGCAAATGCTGACCAGTTTTCAAAAATGCATCAGCTCATGGCAGAGGGTAAATATGAGGAGGCACAAAAAATACGAGAAAGTCTGGGCATGGGTCAGGGGCGTTTAGCTGGCGGTTGCGCAAGCGGCCAGAGGGGTGGATGCCGGATGCGCAACGGAGCAGGCGGTCGTGGCTTAGGTTATATTGATAACAATAATAATGGTGTCTGCGACCATGCGGAGCTGACCGCAAGGTAAGACTTAAGAATAGCCCCG
>JAAXVE010000074.1 GCA_013335665.1 Candidatus Falkowiibacteriota bacterium | reverse complement strand
CTTTGCCGCAACCGAAACAATGCCAAATCTGTTTTTCTGAACTGACAACGAATGAAGGGGACTTCTCCCGATGGAACGGGCAAAGCGCGCGAAAATTAACCCCGGCCGGCTTCAGGTCGATGTAGCCACGGAGAACGTCTATGATGTCGAGTTTTGCTTTTATTTCGTCAGAGGGATTCATTAATAATTTTCAATTTTCAATTTTCAATTTTCAATGAAACGAGCATTGAATGATTGAATAACTGAAAACTGTGATGCGATTTTTATTAACCGGGCCTATTTCCAAAATTGATACCAGCTGCTTTTCTTCTCTTGTTCCGGCTTGGGTGCTGGTGCTGGCTGGCTCATCAAACCTATAACTACCTGCTTCAAACGCTCAACCTCCCCAGCCACGATCGGGCCGTCATATTCGGCGTTATGCATGTTATTGCCTTGATAGCTAGCGTGCTTCTGGTCAAGGTGTAGGCTGAAGAATATCCTCTCTTGATCTTCTTTCAAATACATGTGAAGTCTGGGATAAAAATCCCTAGTCAGGCGGCGGACATAACTATCCTTACCTGTTCGGTTGTCATGGATAAAACCGTAGCCTGCGCGGCGCAAAATACCATCGCCAGACAATGATATTTTATTTTTGTCAAGAGAAAAATCCATATTGCCAGTTCTATTATTAGTGCTAACATTATATGGTATTAATTTTTATAGGTCAAAGATACTATTTGTGCTACAATTAAATAAAATAACAAGAATATGAACCTGATAAATCTCTACATTTTTGGAAGCGTTACCTTAGTATCGCTCATTTCGATGATTGGCGTCTTCTTTTTGCTTACTTCCGAAGAAAGGGTTAACCGCCTCATCATGCTTCTTGTAAGTCTTTCGACTGGCACCCTGCTCGGTGACGCTGTCATCCACATCTTGCCAGAAGCTGTTGAAAGTAGCACCGACCAGATGCGCACTTGGTATTACTTCCTTATCGGTCTTCTTATTTTTTTCATTTTAGAAAAGATCATTCATTGGCACCACTGTCATAATCATGAGGACTGCGATCATAGAAAAACCCTAGGCATAATGAATCTTGTTGGCGATGGTCTACACAACTTCATCGACGGTGCGATTCTGGCTGCAGCCTTCCTGACCAGCACATCATTGGGAATCGCCACATTGATCGCGGTCATAGCCCATGAGGTGCCGCAAGAAATCGGAGATTTGGGTGTCTTGTTCCATGCTGGCTACTCTAGAACTCGGGCGATCTTACTTAACTTTGCATCAGCGCTGGCTTCGTTCGTTGGCGCGATCATGACTATCATATTAAGCAATCAGATAGGTAACTTCAACGATTACATACTGCCGATAACTGCCGGCGGCTTTATATACATAGCCGCGGCTGATCTCATTCCTGAACTGAAGAAAGACACTGCCCCACACAAATCCCTCATACAGCTGTGTGGCATACTCATAGGCATCGCCGCCATGGTCATGCTCAAAAGACTCGGCTAATTCGGAAATACAAAAAACTCCGCTTGTTAGCGGAGTTTTTTTATTGGAAAACCTAAAAGATTTACCAGCTTGATCGACGCTCGCGATTGCCGCCGAAACCTCCTCGATCACCACCGCGATTGAAATCGCGACGTGGAGGACGTTCGGTCATCGGACGAGCTTCGTTCACAGTCAGGGTGCGGCCATCGAGTTCTTTACCATTCATGGTGTCGATTGCCTGCTGAGCTTCGTCGTCATTTGTCATTTCAACGAAACCAAAACCCTTTGAACGGCCGGTCATTTTGTCCATGATAACGGTGGCGGATACGATATCGCCGAACTGTGCGAAAGCCTCTTTCAAGGTTGCATCAGTTGTGCCGTAAGACAAGTTGCCGACATATAGCTTCTTTGCCATAGTGATAACGGGTTGCTTACTTAAAAGTGTAAGGCGACCTTCTCTTTGCTTCGCCTCTACTTCCCATATATGGCAAGATAGAAAACTAACCGAGAAACACTTACTCCTTAATCATAGCAGAAAGCATATGAAAAGTCAAGCAGAAAAACAAGCTCAAAAAATATTACATCTAGACTTTTTCCTTAAAAAAACCTCAAAAGAACCGTTTTAACGCATTCTTCTGCTGATTTGAGCATAACCGTTAAAGTGGCCATCCCCTTATTTAGCCTGTTTTTCGACCAAACAGACAAACTTCCACATCTTCAGCTCTTTTGTTCGAATTAAGATAGCCCTAAAAAAGGCTAAACAAAAAAGCAACCGACCGCTGTCGGCTGCAACATTTTATTGAATGAAATACGTGGTTTATCCTTGTTGCTTTGTCTCCCCCACAAGGCATCAAAAGTATTTGAAGCAATAAAGGGCAATCAAAGTGAGAGTAAAAACTATCTCCGGACGGGAAAAAATTGGCAAGAAGCCTTTAAATTTTTTATTGTTAAACGGGTACAAATACAATTTTTCATCATGATCAGGCCAGTCGAGCAGCAAGTGCAAAAGGTAAGCAAATAAAAAGGTTCTAAAAACCTGCGGCCCGACAAGCAGCAACGGCAGGCTCAGAGAGATGGCACCGAATAGCGAATGGAAATACTTGGTCTTGAACTTTATATCGTGCGAGTCGGAAAATCTCATGTACTCGACAATCTTCTTCCAGGAAAATATCCTGTTTTTTGCCAATAAAAAAAGGTGGTCGATGTCCGGAATTATCGAACCCGCAAACCAACTTAGTGAGAAATCTGAATTGTTAGCCGGAAAAACGCCGACAATGAGATGAGCTAGAATCATAGTGATTTCAAATCTATTATACTATAAATCAAGAAATCAAAAAACACCCTGCCATATTTATTTGACATGATGCATTGTTTATATAACAATAATAATATATCGTTAAACGATAAACAACAAGTAAGCTTTTTAAGAATTAATTAAAAGCTATTTATGAAACGAGGATCGACAAATTTTTTAAGATTCGTAATTCTTCTCATGGGCACAGGGGTGCTCGCCTTATGCATTTTTGCCCTGCCCGAGATGTGGAGGGGCGGATCAAAAGAATTTCCCATGGCCAGTTACGCGGTCTTCCTGATAATGATCGGCCTATACGCAACGGTCATACCCTTCTTTGTTGCCCTATGGCAGACTCTCAAACTGCTTAACTACATCGATCAGAATAAGGCTTTCTCGGATCTATCAGTAAAAGCATTAAGGAGTATAAAATGCTGCGCGATTATTATTGCCGTTTTGTATATCGGAGGCGTGCCCCTCCTGTTTCCGATCGCTGATGCAGACGATGCTCCGGGCCTTATAATAATAGGGATGGCCATAGCTTGCGCTCCGATTGCGATTGCGGTCTTAGCTGCGATTCTCCAAAGATTGCTGCAAGATGCGATAGATATGAAATCAGAAAACGATTTAACCGTTTAAAAATATGCCGATCATAATAAATATAGATGTGATGCTGGCGAAAAGAAAAATGAGTGTCACCGAGCTTGCAGAGAAAGTCGGTATAACAATGGCCAATATTTCCATACTAAAAAACGGAAAGGCTAAAGCCGTTCGATTCTCAACCTTGGAAGCGATTTGCACAACCTTAAAATGCCAGCCTGGAGACATCCTAGAATATAGGGCTTGAAGGTTTTGCTGGATTTAAAATTTTTAGATAAAAAAACGGGAGTCTGCTAAGACTCCCTTGATGCGTTTATTTTCCCTTTGCCCGTTCAAGTTCTTTCTTCCTGTCTCTCAGCCAAGAGCTCCAGGTGGCAAGATACTGAGGAAAGTCGTTCGGATTAGCTTCAATATAGCTAAGCCATTTTTCCGCACGCTCCACATCGCCATTCGCCAGGCACGTCCTAAAGCCGCCAGAGTCATCAAAGCCGAATTGATCCAAGAGATCTTTCTTCGCTTCTTCCTTGCTCCTAGTCGGAATCGCTTCTTGACCGGGGTTTGTTTTGGCTTCAGCGATCTCTCTTCTGCGGTCACTGACCCAGCCATCCCAGTTGGCATGATACTGCGGAAAGCGATCCTTATGGTCAATAATATACTGGAGCCATTCTTCAGCCTTTTCAACCTGGCCATTCCTTAACGCTGCTTGGAAATCAGAAGTTTTTGGCATGCCGAATTTTTCACGGAGTTCCTGTTGAGCTTCTTCCTTGGTTCGCATTTGCAATACCTCTCTTTCGAAAGTTGGAGTGAACATAAGCAATTTATTTGCTTAATCTTTAAGATTGAATTCAGTATATATACAAAGCGCTGAGTTGTCAAAAGGCAAAAAGCTAAGCTTGAACAACATGCCATTTCACACTCAACAAATAAAAATACCCAGATTTTTCTGGGTATTTTTATTTGTTGAGAGAGAGGGATTTGGTCACAACTCTCAACTCGCCATCGCTCGTTTCGGTCGCGACCCCGCCTCGCGGTTTTGCCTGCTGGCAAAACATCGCTCCGGCATTCGAATCCCTCTCCTTTCCAAACGCAAAATAAAAACCTGAAGCAATTCAGGTTTTTATTATGTGCGGAGAGAGAGGGATTTGAACCCTCGAAGCCTTTTACAGCTTACCCGCTTTCCAAGCGAGCGCACTCGACCACTATGCGATCTCTCCAAA
>JAAXVE010000073.1 GCA_013335665.1 Candidatus Falkowiibacteriota bacterium | reverse complement strand
ATACCTTAAAAGGATTTAGTAAAAAAATGAATGTGTCAAAAAAAGTACCTGCAGATGCATATAAGCAATCTACAACACAGTATATTGAAAGTGTATCGGAAGATGAGTTAGCACAAGCAATATACTTTAATTTTGGCGCAAAATTTGGATTTGGAAATTTTAGTGCCGCATTATCTCATGTGCAATCTCAAATAAATAAAAGCCATACAATTATATTCACACGAAAAGTAGAAGTTGGTACTCAACAGAACTACAATGATATAAGAATAAATAAAAAAAGTAGAAGTAAATTAAATACGATTGAAAAACTAGATAGTACATCAGTTAGGCTTGATGTTTTTGCTGGTACTTTCGGCAGTCACTATATAGAATCAATTACATATGGCTATCGAATAGCTATTTATGCAAATTTAGAATCGACAGATCAAAGCAAGATTACAGAGTTCAGTGCTAGTTTTAATAATCTTACCTATGATGCATCTTTAAATGCAAGCCAAAAGGCATTCTTTTCATCAAATAAAATCAAAATATTCTGCAATATATTTTCAGGTACTGCAACATCTGATGCAAAATTAACACTTACAAATTTTGATGATATAGCTAAATTCCTAAGTGGCCTTAAAGATGGTAGTCTAGAACTTGAGTATGCACCGGTAGCTTGCAAAATAGCATCGTTTAGGCCGTTGATTATACCTACAGATTTCCCTAACATTTATTCAATGCTTAAACCTGTAACTGGAGAACAAGTAACTGCTCCTTATGGTGTGCCGGCAGGAACTGTAATCGCATGGTATCCAAATGTATTTGTCGGTTTGTCAGATGAAAAAATTACAGAATTATTACCAACGGGTTGGAAAATATGTGATGGAGCTGTTTATGGAAATTTTACAACTCCAAATTTAACATCAAGATTTATAATGGGCACGAACACTATTTCAGAGCTAAATAATACTGGGGGGAGCGCTGAACATGAACATAATGGTAGTATAGGAGCAAGTACTAGTAAAGACAGAAAAGACAATAGTCGGGATGATTCATATTCAGCTAGTTCTAGTCATAGTCACTCATTGACAATAGATAAAAGTAATAATCTACCACCATTTTGGAAGCTAATATATATAATAAAATTACCCGTAAATTAGTACTGTCTATGGCTAAAGTGCGGTATCGTTTATTGCTGGTGTAGTGCCAGTTTCTAGGTTTTCGTTCTTATAAAAGTTCGGTGTAGCTTGAAAAGAAAGTGCTTCGTAATCGGCAACAAACCATACCGCCAACGCTACTAATTCACCATATTAGGAATTAGCCCCGCCAGGCTTGCGGATAGGCAAGCCTGGCGGGGCAGTCCATGCATCGGCGTGCCGTGCCCGGCACAACCATATTTTTTGCGCAACTGCCCTCCGGTTGTCGCACAGCCAAGCGTCTCAGCCACCACAACCTCCCCAATGCCCCACTAGGTTCCGGTGCCTTCACCGCTTGGATAGCCTCTGCCACTGCCAAACCCACGGCCAACCCTTCGGGGCGTTAGGCTGTCATGCTTTTTGCCCCATCGCACGGTTCGGCCCTTTGTGGCTTTCGCTGTTCGTGCCTCACAACTGAAAAGCCCCAAAAAGCCTTCCCTTTGCCGGCAGCAGCGTAAGCGAGCCTTACGTCTGTTTCGCTGCACTCCCTCGCGCATTTCGTTCTGTCCGCTCTGTTTCACTGCCGTCTTAGCGCTGCCCTTTCGCACAAAGCATGGCGCCAAGACCTCGCTCACTCGGCCTTGACACCATGCTTTCGTCGTCCCACGGTTCGGCCCTTGCATCTGCCAGGGCTCGTGCCTCGCCTTGGCAGCCGCAACAGCCTTCCCTTTCCCGGCAGCCCAAAGCCGTCAGTTCACGCCGCTTCCGCCACTCATTTGCTTCGTCCGTTCCGCTGCACATCCGTTTCGTCTCGCCTACGCAGCTGCCCTGACCCACGCAAAAAGCCCGCCAGCCTAACGCCCCCCCAAGCTGCTGCACATAATGCGTAGTTATAGTCCGCCGCCAGGGGCGAAGACAGCGGCCCATAACAGCATTATGCGTAGCAGCCCCGCACCCCGCCCGCGCCGAGGGGGCTGCCATCGCTGCCCCCTTCAACCCCCGCACATGCCTAGGGCGTGCTTCGCACAAGGTTGTTTAAGGGTGTTCCACCCATTGCTTCGCCGCCGTGGCCATAGGCGTGCAAGCACAGTTGTTTAGTGGTGGCTTCTTTGCCAGCCCCCAAACCCCTGGCAGAAGTCTTTTGGGCCGATAGCCGCGATGCGCGACCATCACCCCAAAAGACTTTCAACCCTCGCCGCTGGACAAAAAAAAAGCGACCGTTTCGGGTCGCCCTTCCATGAAAAAATAAGCCTACCTATTTCCCCATATTTTCTAAATGATTAAAGTAAAGATATAAAAAATATCAACCAACCCAAATTGATTGATATTTTTTAGTTGTCCTATAACCATAAAACAGTTAAATAAAAAATTTCAACCAATTATCAATCAATTCCAAATGATAATACAGTAATATAATAAGACGTAATAAAATAACCTGTATAAAAATAACCCATACCAAAATACACCATATCAAAATAAACGCCATCTTTGCACAAAATCAACCGTAATGAAGAAAATTGCAGTCATCAACCATAAGGGAGGTGTAGGGAAAACAACCACCGTGATAAACGTGGGAGCAGGCTTGGCCAAAGGCGGTGCCAAAGTCCTTTTGGTCGATCTCGACCCACAAGCTAACCTCACATCCGGATTGGGCGTGTCGGACCAGGAAGAAGACCTTTATTTGTCGATGGTGAAAGGCAAGTCCCTCACTATTGTCGAGCATTCCCCAAACCTGTTCGTTTCGCCCGGCACATTGAAGATGGCAGATGCAGAACTAGAACTCTTCTCGATGTTGGCCCGTGAGCAGAAACTAAAAAAGGTACTCGACAAGCAAAGCGGTTTCGATTATTGCCTAATCGACTGCCCGCCTTCGCTCAACCAGTTGACCATAAACGCACTTGTAGCGTGCGATTATGTCCTGATACCCATGACGGCCGAATTCTTCTCTTTAAAGGCTCTAAGCTCTATTACGAGCATCTATCAAGCTGTCAAAGAAAACTTCAATTCATCATTAGAGATTTTGGGGCTCTTTTTTAACGAATACAACAAACGGACGAGCTTGTCTAAGGGCGTGAGCAAAGAAGTGGAGTCATCCTTTGGCGAAGCTCTCTTAAACGCTACCATCCGTAACAATATCGCCCTGAGCGAGAGCGTAACGCCACCAAATTGCACAAGTATCTTCGATTATGCCCCCGATAGCAACGGTGCGTTCGATTACAATAAACTGGTGAAAGAAATCAAAAAACGTTTGCAATGAGTAAGAAGTTTGCCCTGGGCAACGTGGCCACGCAGCCTCAGCCCAAACCCTTGCAAAATATCGGTGTGTTGATGAAGGAAGAGCCCTCTTTGGACGTTCTCCGGAAATCGCTTAACACAAGTCTCATCGAGAAGCTTAAATCGCTTTATGCTGCCGAATATGGCACCGACAAATGGAAGTACCGGTTGATCAAAAATGTCAAAGAATATCAGAAACAGGACATGCAGCATGTACAGCTCATCCAGTTCGAGAAGGGTGCCAACCACACCGCCAACTTTCTGTTGATGATCCTCTCCGAGATTGCCAGGCTTGACAAGTCCGCTGATATCCAAATTTTTAGGGACGGTGTGAAAATACGCTAACCACATGTTTATTTAAATATAGCATAAATAAATAAGCCATATTGTATTATCATTAATGCCTCTTTACGCAGATGCAGTACAAATCAACCTACTTTAAATTCTCCTTCAATAAAGATTTTTCGACATCCGGTTATGCCTACAAACTCCGCTATGATGCCGAATTTCAAGCGCAGCGGTTATTAAGTATCAATATAAAGTGTGAGCAGACGAATAGCTATCTCCGAAAAATTGGAGTACTAGCGGAAGACCAAACAATTATCGATCTGTCTATCTCTAAAATAGATGAAATACTTGAGCGGTATGGTTTGAGGGAGAAAATCACTGAGGCTCGGCCCATTCTGCAGTCGATTGTCATTAATAAAGATCGGTTATTGATTGACAAAGTAGTTGAACTCAATTTGAGCCACGTAGATATTGAGGCAATAAATTCCTTGTTGTCTTCCCTCAACTTATTACAACCCAATACGTCGGTACTTGATCTTGATATTCCGCGTTTAAATGAGCTAGATGAGATATTAAGCAAGCCTCCATATTTTTATGGACATAATACAATCGACTGCAACAGACTAAGTGAGCTTTCCCAACTAAAGGGTATGATACAAGATGCTGAAAACAGCCGTTTTTCAATCGAAGATCATCAGAATCTGAACAACCACCTTACTGAAATTGCGGCCGATGGCTGGAAGTTGCACTCCATGCAACCCATCACTAGAACGATTACTAATAATCAAAATCCCAATATTGATTGCCATAGCATCCAAGAGGGCTTTGTCATCCTTTGGGAAAAAAACTAACATGCTTTGTTCATCGCATTTTTTTTGTAATTTGTCGTCTGCTTGTCAATCATTGAACATGGTTAAGGTT
>JAAXVE010000196.1 GCA_013335665.1 Candidatus Falkowiibacteriota bacterium | reverse complement strand
ACAACCAGCGAAATGACAGGATGAAGCGCGAATTGTTGCATCTGGTCGCGCATAATCTGAATATCAGTTTCTTTCAGGGTGTCATTGAGTGCGATAAACGATGAATAATCGTTGCTTGCCAAACGCTTTATACGCAAGTTGGTAGTGCATTGGTAAGCCTCTTGCAAACTACAGAGTGCACCCTGCCAAGTCAGTCCACTATGGGCAGCCACTGTGCTGCCTCGGAAGCGCCAAAGGTCGAAGAGTACCCGGTACATTCGCCGCAAGGTGCTTTCCAGGGGAGTGATTTTATGGATCAGTAACTGGCTTTGGGAGAAAAAACCCGGTGCAGCGGTAGGAGCCCATTGGAGAGCCACGGCATCGGCCGGTAGAAAAAAAACTTCTCGAACCGTTCCTCGAAGGTTGGCCGGAATCGGTAAGGTGGTTTTTTTGTCTCCTCTGCCCCTATCGACATGGATGCTGGCTTCTCGGCTGCCGTTGTTGCGCACCAAGGCGGCTTCAAGATAATACCAGCCGCCATGATGTGGTGCAGGCGCAAACGTCATTTCAAAACTGGGCGCGTTAGTGATGCCTCTGTATTCACCCTTGCTTTCGTTCACGACAACAATGTTATCGTTTGGTGTGAGGTCAACGCGGATAAGGAGTCGGGGCAAGCGCTCGACTAGCCACTCCAAAATGCTTTCCCATGGAGTAAGGGGCAGCAGGCGTGATTTTACTTGTTCAATAAGAGGTTCTGGTTCTACCTTCATGAAGCAGTCTGATAGAATCTGTACGCTTGGGGTACATCGTCAAAGCAATGGAGTTTTCCCTCATGCAACACGGCTGCCCTGTCGCAGTGCATCATGATTTGCTGGGGTTGGTGTGAAACGATGATCATTGCCCTGTCTTTACGTTTTTCAAAAAGTTCAGTTTGGCATTTCTTGTGAAACCGGCTGTCACCTACGGCAACGACTTCGTCAATTAAAAAGCAATCGAAATTGATGGAAAGAGATATGGCAAAAGCCAAGCGGGCGCTCATGCCTGATGAGTATGTTTTAACCGGTTCGTAAAAATACTCGCCAAGTTCGGCAAAATCTTCGACCTGTGGGATAATTGGTTCGATATCGACGTTGTAGATGCGGCAGATAAACCGCAAGTTATCCAAGCCAGTCAGTGAACCTTGAAAACCGCCCGAGAATGCCAGCGGCCAGGAAATGCTCATTTTACGGCTAATGTTCCCGGAAGTGGGCAGCTCCGCACCACTCATCAGGCGAATGAGGGTGGATTTCCCGGCGCCATTTCGTCCGAGAATACCAATCTTTTCACCGGGATGAATGGTTAGGTTGATATCATCAAAAATCAAGTGCGACCCTTGCCGCGTCGTGTAGCGCTTGCTGATGTTTTTTAAAACAATCATCCTAATGTTGCCCTACGTGCCGCTGCTTTGATCAACACTAGACCCAACAAGGTGAGGCAAAGACAGCAGGTTATCATATACGAAAGGTTGTAGTGGGCGCGAATGGCGGAGCCAAAGTACCCTTCACGCAGCAGTTCAGTCCCGTGGATCATGGGGAGATAGAGAAGAAATTGTTGGGTCGATTCCGGCATCCAGTCAACCATGAAAAAGGCTCCTGAAAGGGAGAGCATCAAGAGGCTGAACGGACCCCATATCTTTTCGATAAATTTAAACATTTCGCTCAAAGACCCTAAAGTTATGGCGAAGGCGGCTCCGAACCAGGCAAGCAACCCCCAACCCGCAAGGACCTTGAGGATATCGTCTGGGCTCTCCATCCATCCCAGAAAGATAAAGGTAAAGGAAAGGAGGATAAAA
>JAAXVE010000195.1 GCA_013335665.1 Candidatus Falkowiibacteriota bacterium | reverse complement strand
TAATTCCTGAAAATTATCGATTCCGCACAAGGCCTTGATCCCTGAACCGTTATTAAGAATATCAAAAACTTTTGTAATTTTTCCCTGAGAGATTTCACCTTGAAAAATATGCAATAGTTGCAAAATGAAATTCGCATCAAGACTACCGCTGCTGGACATCGTAACCAAGCCGTCACGGGGATCGCACCCGTTGGAAATTTCAATCGGCTTGCCGCTCTTGATGGCAGCTACTGAATCTGTGTCGCCAAGATGGATGCTTATGAGATTAATCCCGTTAGGTCTTATTTTAAGAACACTCGCCGCCTCGTTCATGGCATGCTCATGCGACAAGCCGTGAAAACCGTAACGGCGCAACCCGGCCTCCTGGATCTGGCGCGGCAATGGGTAAGTTTTTGCAGTCTCGGGCAACTCATAAAAAAAGGCTGTATCAAAAACGGAAACATGTGTAGCTTCTGGCAGAAATTCCATCGCTTTCTCGACACCCTCGATAGCAGGAACGTTGTACAAAGAGGCGAAATCGGCCAACTCTTTAAACTTTTGGATATTGTACTGATTGACAACGAATGGACGGTAATATTCATTGCCGCCATGGACGATCCTGTGCCCCACGATCGCGATATCTCCATAATTTATAACCTGGCGCAAAAGCTGTTTGAAACTCGCGTTAAAGTCGCCGCTTGGCAAGCTCCCGGAAGACAACTCAACATACTGCTGGTCAAAAAGTTTGTACGCGATCGATGTTGTCCCAACATTCAATATTAAGATATTCGGCATATTGATTATCCAAATCTACTCAAACCGCTATTCTCTATTTATTAATATCGCGCCATTTCATTAAGCCTGTTTGCGCCCCTTCAAGCGTGGTTACATTGGCAGAGTTCCTGGCGGCCAGCTGCAGCGCAGCAAGGATATTGCCATGATAGTGCTCTAAGCCGGCGACTAAAGTCGAACCAAAGGCATCGCCAACACCAACAGTATTCACGTTCGACTTTATCTTAACCGCAGGGATGCGGAAAAATTCATCTTCATACCAGGCTGAAGCGCCGCCTGCTCCCAAAGTAATCACCACAGTTTTAGGCCCCCAGGAATTGATAAGCTTGGCCATAGCTTTGGGGTCGTCAAAAAATTTCTTCGGTTTTCTTTTGTAAGCAGGGTCAGACATAATCAGTTCCCTAGCCTCATCGATATTGACGATCAGCAGGTCGGTCTCTTTGAGATATTTTGACAAGAGGCGTTTGCCGGCAGACAACTGGATGTGGCCGGGATTCCAAGCAATTTTAGGGCCACTGACAGAAAAAACTTTATCAAGAACTTCTTTCCACTTACCTGATAATGAGGTTAGATAAATCCATTTAGTGCTCGCCAAAAACCTCAAAGAAGCGTTGGAAATTTCCAGATTGGCATTTGCCCCACGAACAGAAAAAGAAACATGCTCGCTCCCCTGGCCGATAATTATTGGCGAAAAGCCGCTGACTTCCCCTTTCTTTACCTGGATAAAAGAAGTGTCAACTTTTTCTTTTTTGAAATTCTTGATAATCTCCTGTCCTCTAGCGTCATCACCCACCGCTGCCAAGCAAGCCGTCTTAAGACCTAAGCGAGACAAGGAAACGGCTGCGTTGGCTGCACCGCCGCCAAATGCGCTGATAGCCCGGTCTACTAGTAATTTAGCACCATACTCGAAACCGATAAGCTGCTGCCGCAGGAGATCCTTCTTGTTGTTGACCAACACACCTTCACTGGTGTAAAGCGACATGTCTTCGGTCGCGCCCCCGATTGTAATGACGTCAAATTTCATAACTCCTTGTTATTATTTTTA
>JAAXVE010000012.1 GCA_013335665.1 Candidatus Falkowiibacteriota bacterium | reverse complement strand
CTTCATTTGCAGAGTTGAAACTAATCCAACCTAGGCCAGCCGTCTTTGTATTGTCACCATCCCAAGCCCAACCATTTAAATCACCGGTAGGCAGATCAACTGTAACGCCCGGCATATGAGCTCCGGCCGAATCAAACAAAATCCACCCTTTATCAGAAGCACCATAAGCTAGGGCTTTAGCCCAACCATAGATCTGCCCTGTATTCATATCTATAGTCGCCCACTGCTTGGTTACGCCCATGACGTCGGGAGCATTTGCTATATTAATCCCGTAGTCGTCCGGCCCGAACATAATCCAATGCAAGTTGCTCGACCAAGCCAACCCGGACAGTTGTCCTGTCAAACCGACTTTTACTTTGTAGTTGACAGTGGCGCAATCATTAGAAGGCGAGGCAACCAGCGGTTGGTCGCAGTTGAAGCTGATCCAACCGAAATTGCTTGACCAAGCATAGCCGTTCAAAGTACCGCCACGCCTGATGCCGGCAGCTTCGGCTTGTTTGCTTACGCCGAAAAGGTGCCAATACAGCTGACCAATAGCAGCCAGGGCCACCAAACCCAAAAACAAACCAAGAAAGAGATTGCTGGTTTTTTTAGGCTGAAACTTCATAGTGAGATTATTGCCTATCTAAAGGCATCAATTAATAAATGCTAGGAAAAAGCAATTGCCATATCTGCTCCCCGTAAAAAAGGGCGAACACGGTAGCAGGTGCTAGAAACACACCCAAAGGCAACTTCGAGCCCCACTCCTTCTTGCCTGCAGCCATCAAGGATAAACCAACAATGGCTCCAACCAAGTAAGCAAGCATAATGGCCACGAATAGTTTAGGCAACCCGAGGGCCAAGCCCATCAAAAGGCCAAGTCGCAAATCACCGCCACCAATACCCTTGCCTTTTGTAGCCACGAATTGCATCAGGAAGAAACTACAACCTATTATACCAGAAATCAACCAATTGCGCCAAGTCAAAAGCGGGTATTCTAGAACAAACTCAAAGTACAGATTAAAAGCGATAACCACCAGCATGGCTGGCAAGGTTACTTTGTCCAAGATCATATACCAGCGTAAATCATAAATGAAAACGACCATCATCACTGCAATAATAAACCAATCCTTAAGCAAAAACAAAGAAAACGGCGAAAATATAAAATTAAACGGATTTGCCCCAAATGCAGGAACAATGGCCATGGCTGATGCCTCAACCCAAAACGCCAAAGCGAACAGCAAGCCGGTCGCAAGCTCGACAGCCGGATATTGGATCGAGATCTTTTTGTGGCAATAGCGGCATTTTCCACCCAAAAAGGAGTAACTAAGTAGCGGAATGTTGTCATACCAGGCTAGCTGGTGGTGACATGACGGACAATAGGAGCGGCCCAGGATGGTTTCATCCTCATGCAAACGCCAAATAAGGCAGTTCAAGAATGAGCCTATCAATAACCCGAGGACAAAAACTACTAAAATTAAGAAAGTCATAATCTATATTATTTTACAGGAAGAAACACAGTTTTTTGTTTAAGCATGAAAGCAATCGATTTATGGCAGGCCAGATAATAATTTATCCAAAAAAGAAACTATTTTTTAACAGCTAAAACAAAAAGGTTATCAAGGTTAACCCTGTTGCTAGTCAAAGCTGAACAGGCCACAGAAAAATAGTGCCAACAGTTTTTCAGTAGCAATTTGTAACCCGCACGGCTTCCCGAAACTATTTGAAGCGGGCGCAGATGCAAAAAAACAATATCATCGAATCCATTTCGTAACAAAACCTTTTTAATTGATTTCTGACTATAAACATTAACGTGATCTTGGGCTTCGAGGTAATGTCTGCCTGGCTTAACACCCCCGTGAAACAAGCATTTAACCCTGGCCTTAATCAGTTGAACTGCCGCATTAGGAGTGTGTATGAATAATAAACCACCCGGTTCTAGTAATCTTCCTGCCGCGGTGAGCAAACGGTCAGGAGAAGGCACGTGCTCCAAAACATCGAACATGGTTACAACATCAAAAGGCTTGGGCAACTCGGCAGTTTCCACCGCTCCATGAACGACAGTCTTGAGTCCCAACTCTTTTTCAGCAATCATGACAGCGACGGGGGAAGTTTCCACTCCCCAGACTTGCCAAGCTGTTTTCTCAAGCATCGTTTTAACAAAAAATCCATATCCGCAACCGACATCAAGCAGCTTGCCTGTGTTTTTTTTGGGCAACACATTTGATAAAAAATCATCAAACAATTTATCATGCGCTTGCGCCGCAGTTTGAACAGCATCCAAACCAACCTCTTTGCCGAAATAACCGTCATAATCCTGATCGACTGGACTTAATGAGAATAAATGGCCACAAGCATCGCACCCCAAAACGGACAAACCAAATTCAGTAAAGACTTTCTTAACGTCTTTACTGAAGCATGCTGGGCATTTTTGAACATTTACCATATTCAATCTTCTAATCTAACCAAACTCGGCACCACTGTTCAAAGAAAAGCAAGTTCCAAATTTTCCTTGAATGATCACACTTTCCAGTTTGATGCTGTTTCAAAATTTCTCTAATATAATCCATATTAACATATCCTCTTCCGCTTGTCCTTTCACTTAAAAGCAGATCATTGGCATAGCTGCGAAGCTGTCCGCTGAACCAGTTATTTAATGGAACATTGAAACCCATTTTTTTTCTATCGACGAACGACTGCCCCATTATCGGCGCGAGCAATTTCTTTAATGGAAGTTTGGCCGACTTACCATCATACCGACTTTTTGCTGGGAGAGAAAAAACCTTTTCCCATAGTAAATAATCTAAAAAAGGAGAACGCACCTCTAAAGAATTAGCCATCGATGTCCGATCAACCTTTACCAAAATGTCGCCAGGAAGATAGGTTTTACTGTCTAGATACTGCAGCCCTGTAACGACATCATTCTCGACCGACTCCAGAATGCTGCTAAAATCAAACCCAGGCGATGTTTGCTTAAAAAAATCATTGTTTAAAATCCGCTCTGTTTCTCTAACTGAGAACGCTGACATATGTTCTTGATATGACTGGGCTAACTCAAGCGAAGAGAGATATAATCTTTTGCTTGTTTTTAGATGTCTGGGAAGCATGGTTGCAATTATGCCTGCCATTTTATTGCTCAATCCAAACGGGAGTAAAGACCTAAACCTTTCTAACTTTGCAAAAGTCGCGTACCGAGGATACCCTGCCAAAAGCTCATCACCTCCGTCACCGCTCAAGGCAACAGTTACGCTCTTCTTAGTTTCTTGAGCTAAATAAAATGACGGCAAGGCTGAAGCATCATCAAATGGCTCATCAAAATGCCAAGCCAGTTTCGGCAAAAGTTCGATTGCGTCAGGTTTCACTAAAAATTCATGATGCCTAGACTTAAATCTTTCAGAGACCGAACGACTGAAACAGCTCTCGTCAAACGCGTCTTCCTTAAAAGCGATCGAAAACGTACTGACATTCTTATGTCCCAGCTTATCCATAGCCATTAAAACAGCCGTAGAATCGAGCCCTCCACTCAGGAACACTCCTAGCGGCACATCGCTAATCAAACGGCGATCCACGGCTTCATAAAATGTCTTTTCAAATTCTTCTTGCCAATCATCAAATGAACACCCGCATTGGGAAAAGCCAAGTTGCCAATATTTTTTCTGAGCTGAAACAGTTCCAGATGAAATGTCCAAGCTAATCAAATGACCAGGCTCCATTTTGCATAAACCACTAAAAATCGTCCGCGGTGCCATGATGTAGCCGAGATTAAAATACTGCTTAACAGCTAGAGAATCCAAATCTTTTGGTACGGATGGGTCTGCAATTATAGCTTTAATCTCCGAACCGAAAAGAAATGCGTTTGTGCTAGCAAAAAAATACAGTGGTTTGACGCCAAGGCGATCAACTGCCAGAAATATCTTTCCGATTCTCTTATCATAGATTGCCAATGAAAACATGCCATTGACCCTATGCAAAAAATCCATACCATACTCCTCGTATGCGTGAATAAACGCCTCAGTATCAGTGTCAGACTTGAAAAAATGTCCTCTGGCGATCAAGTCCTGTTTTAGTTCACGATAGTTATAGCACTCTCCATTGAAAACAATCCAAACCATCTCGTCTTCATTGCACATAGGCTGATTGCCTGCATCAGACAGATCGATAATGCTAAGTCTTCGGAATGCCAGTCCAACACCCTTGTCCAAATAAATGCCCGAACTGTCTGGGCCTCGATGAATCATCGAGGAACTCATGCGCACTAATTCCTCCCGACTTGCCATCGAGGAAGCATTAAAGTATATTTTGCCAGCGATTCCGCACATTATCTTATTATTGATGAATAAATTTTTTCGATCTTACACGTCGTAACGGCAGAGGTAAAAAATTTCATTGCCCTATCTTTGCCTCGCAACGAAAAACTTCTAAGAAGATCCTTATCAATAACCAGCTTTTCCAGAGCATTCGCCAACTCAATGGGGTCGCCTGGACATACCAAAAAACCGGTTTCATTATCAATTATCGCCTCAGGTGTGCCTCCTATGTTAGTCCCGACTACCGGAACGCCTGCAAGCATGGAGTCAACAACTGCCGAAGAAAAAGGCTCTGGCTCTATCGAAGTCAGTGCCAGCACGTCCAAAGCAGCCATTGGCACCACTAAATCATCGACATGGCCAGTAAAAATTACATTATCCGCAACACTCAAATCATCAGCCAATTTAAGAATTTGAGCCTCGTTGTCATCATCCTGGTTTTTGCCTGTACCCATAATGATTGCTTTCACTGAAAAACCCCGTTGCAGCAAAATCGAGATTGCCTCAATCAATACCTGAGCGCCTTTCCAAACAACCAGTCGACCGACAAAACCGACAAGAAGGTCTGTTTCCGGACTGCTCCACTCCAACCGTTGCTTCAAAATCAGGTCTTTGTTAATATTTTCCAGTTTTTTGTGAAAATTTCTTCCGATATGCACTACTTCTGATTTTTTCGATGGTGCAAAATAGTACTCTTTCGTCGCATTCGCGTTGAATATTATCTTTTCCGGCAGCAAACTAAAAAGCAGGAAAAGTAAACGAGGAAAAGTAAAATCACGAATAAACCAGCAGACTGGTATCTTCTCCAACCTGGCTGCCACTGATGCCGTAAGACTGGAACGGACTGTATTGGTAACCACCAAATCCGGTCTTTCTTCCTTTAGTACCTTCCGTAAAAAAATGGCACTTGTCCACCACCGCTTGGCATTTTTAAAATTATATGGCCTTAGCCTCGGCATATCGATCTGCAAAAACGGGATGTTTGCGTCGGCATACCTTTTTGCCAAACCTAAACCGTCTGCCAGCTCGGAGCAAATTATTTTCGGCTCATACAAATCGACGTCGAGCTCTTCGACGTGGGCTATCAGTGACAATTGGGCGCCGCCGACAAAAGGTGTGTGGTCTATGAATAGAATTTTTTTTCTCATTTCACATTGCATGCCAAGTTTCTGGCAGGAGATCCTTGGTATTAATAAAAACACGGCCGAACCATTTTTTTGGAGCGACAACAATCTTGCCTTCATTAGCACACAACCATGCCCCCCACCATGAAAAAGTGCTATTTGAAATTATATGATCTCTGCACTCGGACATCAGGCTAAGCTCTTCGTAGTCCTTGAGTTTCTTTCCCGAAACCATGAAGCGACGTTTACCGATAAATGAAAGATTGCTTTCCGCCCATTCTGCATCGTCTGTAAAAATAAAAAAATATGGATCGGATATCTGATCTCTTAAGAATTTCACAGCTTCTTTGTAATATTGAACAGTACAAATCCCATGAACCAAGCGGGTAGACCAGTCACTTGCATAATCACCTCTTCTCACGTGCAGCGAAACGGATTGACTATTTTTGATAAGGCTTAACATTTCAGAAAAGCCATCACTTCTTTCTTCCTGTTTTAGTGAAAATTCACTCCTGATAATAGCATCGATGCTGGCAAAATATTTTTCGCTCTGCCATCTACCTTTGAAATAACGATCGCGATCCATTGGCAAATCGAAAACTCTCTGATCGAACGCAAAAGATTTTTCACGAATATATGAACGTCGTTTTTTCGGCTTGATAACTTCTGATAAATAATTAAATTTCGACAAAAATCTACCTGGATCGGTTTTTTTTAACACCCTTACTTCTTCGGCATCAGCTATATTCTCTCTTATATTGAAATGACTAAGGCTATACCGGCGCAACGCATCGTATCCATATCCGCTATTGTCCAGTTTGAAGGGCACGCCATAATACTCAGACAAGCTGCGCCCAAAAGCATAATTGAATAACTGATTGCCAAGCCCGCCGGCAATGTTAACAATGATCATTTTGATTGTTTTTTAGCCGCTACGATCTGGTATCCGAAGCAGGTTAAATTTTCTGAACCAGAATTCTTTCTGTTTATAAGTAACAACATTAACAATGCGGGTATTATAGTTACAAAAAAAAGACCTCTGACTACCGCACTGGTTTTTGCATAATTCCTTGAAATGCTTGTAGCCCTCGCCATCTCTTGTGCCAAATATTCAAAATAATTTCCATTCGGAATAAGCTCTTTGATTTCAAAACCGGCTTCTGACAAATAGTGCTCATACCAATAACGACTGAAGCCTGAATAAAAATAATAAGGCGCGAAGTGCGTCAAAGAGTTAACTGGGGCGGTGAGTATAAGCGTGCCTCCAGGCTTCAGTATCCTGAAAAACTCTTTAATGGCACTAGCTGGATCTTTTATATGCTCAAAAACCTCGATGCACATTACTGCATCGAAAGTATTGTCATTGACAGGAATATTGGTAATATCAGAAACGATATCGAGTCGGTCATTGTCCCACGTACCCTCTTGCAATGCATCGCCGTTACCATGGCCATCATACCCCCCAAAATCCTGGCTTGTATAATCAAGGTGTTTGCAAAACCTTTGATACTGCAACTCTCCGGCACCAGCATCCAATATTTTAGAGCCGGATGGCAGTTGTTTCAATGACAACTCCAACCACTTCTCCCTATTAAGCTTGTTAAGGGGGCCATAATTAATTTTACTTTTAATTTTCTTAATCATTTTTTACTTGTCGCTCGAAGCGATTAGAAATAAATCTCGCCGGGACACCTCCGACAACCGTAAAAGGTTCTACATTCTTGTTGACCACACTATTAGCTGCCACAACAGCGCCTCGACCTATCGTTACTCCGTCCGTAATAGTGCAATTCGCTGCTATCCAGACATCGTCTTCAATCACTATCGGACCACGGCTGATGCTTGGCGCAAATCTCATAGGTAGATCTTTCTGTTTGTAATCATGATTGCCTGCTGCTATCGCACAGTGGGGCGCGATCATTACATTATTTCCGACGATAACTCCACTACCGCCATAGATAACAGTAAAAGGGTTAAGCTGTACATTTTCGCCGAGTGTCACCGGATTGTCGTAAGTCTTAATTATGACGTTTTCCTTTATCTCTGTTCCCTTGCCTACTGTAATCAGGGCTCTGTTTTCCAGAATCGCGGTTTTATGAATAAGGCACTTATCACCTCCGGCATAAGCCTTTGCTTTTTTTAAAAAATTACCTGCCCTTATCTTTATCTGTATAAGGCTGACGGACGCGCGTCTTGCAAAAGAAGGCTTGAAAGCGAAGATTTTTTTAATCCTATTCCGATCCTGATCAGTTACTAACTCGTCGAAACCGCCTACCAGCCGAAACCTGATTTCTTCAGACCACTCGAAGCCGCAAAAAAACGCCTCTTTATACCTTAAGAAAGATTTATAAAGATATGTGTCGGCGCCATAAACCATCTCTCTAAAAATCTCATGTACGCGGCTGGACTTAAAAGCTTCTTTATCCAGAAACAAGATTTCCCCATTCTTGTAATTCATTAACCACAGGTGGACCGGCTGAAAGTTTACAAGCTCGTAAAAGACGTTTGGAAACTCGATATAGCCCCGTTTAGCCACTCTGGACAGCTCGCTCATGAAGAGAGGCAGCTCAGAAGCAGGAATGTGCTCAATTACATGAGAGCATACAACATAATCAAACTCCTTGTCCGCAAAAGGAAAAATTCCGCCATTATAATAAACCGTATTTTTCTTACTCGTTTCATGTTTATTGTATGCCTTCTGAGCGTATTCTTCTGCTTCGTTGTCGTATATCTTTTCCAAATAAATGTCGGCCCGTTTATAGGGGCTGGCGCCCGGCCCAACTTCCAAGACTCTGTCTCCAGACTTTATAGATTTGATTGATTCAGGAAAAAACATAACTTACTTCGGAATATCATTGATTAATTTTTCCAACTCCTTATCCCCCTTATTTAAAGATAGCGCAGTTTTGAAATAAGGCAAAGAACTGGCCTTGTCTCCTTTGGATAAATATATTTTTCCCAGCTGCAATGCCAGCCTGTATTCTTTTGGATTCATCTTAAATGCCCTCTTGTAATATTTTATCGCCAATTCGTAATTCTTTAGTTTGTAATAATTCCAGCCAATCTTTTCGTAAGCTGGCACGAAATAAGGGCTGCTTTCCAACACCATGAACATATATTTATTGCTTTCTTGAAGGTCGCCAAGTTCTGCATATACGTCACCAAGGAACAAATATCTTTGAGCTAGATAAACCTTCAATTTCTGACGATGCTCTTCATTCATCTTGTCACTGTCCAATGGTGGTAATAACGGAAAAATGCTTTTGACAGAACTTGCTGCTTGTTCTAGTTTTTTTTCGCTTTTATAAAGGCGCCCGAGCTGATAGTAAGGCTCTGGCATGTTTGGGTATCGCTTAATCAGTTCTAAGAAAGACTCTTCAGCCGTTTTGCCCATCTGCTTATCCCCGCTATTAGAAAAAGCTGAGAATACCACCGCTTTGCGCAACGACCTGTAATAATTCGGTTGCAACCCTTGATCAAGATCCAGGATCTGCTTTGCCAGATTAAGGTTCGTAATCTTTCCCTCGTCACCTTCGCCTAAGGACAATAATTCCGGGTTAGACGAAATGAGGTCAATAATATATGAGTTGCGATAAAATTCCTCATTAGGATTGTAGTCAATCGCTTTAAAATAATGATTATATGTTGATACTCTGGAGTTATTGTCCGCTCTTGAGCGAGCTCTTGCATATTCAAAGTCGGCCCTTACGCAATTTACACTACCCCAAACCAAGTCGACATAAACCAAAAGAAAAACAATTAAGGCAAAATAGCTTACGAATCTGAAACGACGCAAGGCTTGCAGATTATATTCGACGGCTGCCGGATCGAATGCCAAAATCAAAGCATAAAGATAAAACCAAAAAAGCGCATTCGTTTCAATTATGGAAAAACTGAAAAATACCTCTACCCAATACCCGAGCAAGGCTGCGCAAAGAACAGGAATCAGCCAGTCTTTTTTTTCTTCTACATGCTTTCTGCTCCAAGTTTTTGCGATAATAAGGATAACCATCAACAAGAACAATAGATAAGAGCATATGCCCAACACACCCGCATTAAGAGTGATATCAAGAAATTCATTATGGGCCCGATCAGACAACGAATTTACATCTTCTTTCTCTGCCCACGATGGGGAAAAAAAATCTAAAAATAATATATGCTGGGTTTCCGGCCCTGTTCCTATAAGCGGATTTTTCTTAATAAGTTCCAATGCCCCTTTCCAATAGCTGAGCCTTAATGAAGTTGAACCGCCACTAAAATCAAAGCTAGAGAGTATTCTTTGCAAAAAAAGAGGCCCCCGCCCTTCTTTGTATTTGAAAAAGTCTGGGTTCTTGGCAACGACAAGCGAAAAGAACGAGAAAATTATTAGCACTGTTATTAATAACTTTTTTACTGGAAAATAATTTTTCTTTCCCACGACATTATATGAAAGTAAAAGCAATACAGCGAAACCGGCTCCCAGCCAGGCGCCGCGCGAGTATGTTGTTACCAAGGCCCAAAATTGCACAACCGCAATCAGGGCAAACCCTGTCCTTTGATAAAATTTTTCCGACTTTATTGCTTTATAAATTGCAGGCAGCAAGGTTAGCACTAAGAAGTTTCCCAGAAAGACTGGCTGTCCCAAAGTCGATGATGACCTTGTATCTGGAATCTTTTGCAAATTCAGAAAATCAATGCCTGACCATTGGAAAATTGCATAAACCGCAACAAAAAAACTTGAAAATGCGACGACTGACATCATTTTTTCAAGACGCTCCCTGGTGTTGATTATCAGGAAAAAAAGCAAAATCAACGCTAAAAAGAAAAGTTGCGTTATCATTCCCATCTGGCGCCAGTAAAAGCCATAAAGGCTCGACTGCTTATCTATCGAAAAAAGCGTTGCGATCATTACCGCGAAAAAGAAAGGCAAAAATACCAGGAGCTTCTTGGGGCTTACGCCTAACCTTATCTTTCTTTCATAAATAACCCTAGACAGTACGATCAAAGATATAGTAGACACGAAAATTTTCAGAAGCACCACCCTGTCCACAGCCAAATTCACCACAAAACCGATGTGGTTCGACAAGCCGGCTGGCATGAAATAAATCGGCAGCAATGCCATGAAAGCTGCCAGAAGCCAGAAATCGATATTATTGAGGATTTTTCTTACCATGTATGATTTTATATCGTAATACTAGCCTGGAATGAGAAAAAAATAAATAGAGGCGAAATTCCGCCTCTATTTATGTAAAATCCTTAATTGGATCCATTAAGAATTCTATTACTGGGTCATGCCGCCTGGCTGTGCTGTGTGAAGACCTTCAGACAAGCCACCAGTTGCTGAACCTAAGCAATAAGTAAGCAAGTAAGTCGTGTAAACGGTATTATTACCCTGAGAATCTGCACCGACGTTACCGACAGTGTTGTAAAGATAGGTCGTATTACCCGTGCAAGCAGTGTTATCCACTTGGCTTGGGGCGGTCGGAACGATGGCCATGTAAGTCGTGCCATTGAAAGCGATAGGAGCTCCGGCAGCGACATCAGCTCTTTCCGGATAACCGTTAGCATCGTTATAATACAACTCTAAAGCGTTTTGGATCTGTTTGACATCACCGACACGTTTGGAGTCGCGAGACTTCTGACGGGCGTTATTCAAAGAAACCACAGCCAAGGTTGATAAGACACCGATGATGGCGATAACCACCAACAACTCAATCAATGTAAAACCTTTTTGATTCTTTTTCATTTATTCACCCCCTTCCCTTGTTTTTTATCTCAAAACTGCTAACAATCTTAAGATAAAAAGGATTAGTAAGTTAATAACAACTTATCCACATTATACCACAAAATCTTACAAACAGATAGAAAAAGCCTTGATCAGACACCGCTTGACATATTATATATAGGCACGATGATGGCCATAACCATACCAGCCACAGCCATACCCATCACAACCATAATAAGAGGCTCCATCAAAGTCATGAGATTTGCAACTATATTCGACACTTCGCGTCCATAAAAATCCGTAACCTTCTCAAGGACGATCTCAAGTTTTCCAGTTTTTTCACCTACAGACATCATTTGCCCGACCATTTTCGGTACTTCCTTGCTTTGCATAAAAACTGCTGAAATGGAATTACCATCTTCGACCTCTTTAACCGTCTCTTCTATCAATTGCTTATAAACCGAGTTGCCCACCACGTCTGCTGCAATCTTCAAGCTTTTAGTAATGGTGACGCCACCAGCGATAAGAGTATGCATCGAACGGGTAAAGCGCACCAAATAAATGCGACGCAACAAGGTACCGAAAACAGGTATGTGCAGTGCAAGTTTATCTAAATTGTGTCTACCCTGGGTTGTCTTGCCATAAGACTTGTAGCCAAACCAAAGGGCGCCGGCAGCAAAAGCCAAGGTCCACCAATATTTAGTCAAAAATGCTGAAAGCCATATCAAAGCCTTGGTAGCCATAGGCAACTCCTGGCCAGTTTCAGTCAGGATGCTGGTCAACTTTGGCACGACGAATATCATCATGACTATACCGACAGTGATTAAACTGACCATGACGAAAGCCGGATAGATCATCGCTCCCTTGATTTTTGACATCATGTCATAATCCTTTTCCATCTCATCTGCCAAATAAGACAACACCTCTTCCAACTTTCCCGACGTCTCACCGGAACGTATGACACTTACATAAAAATTAGAAAAAACCTTCGGATGCTTGGCCATAGCCTCGGAAAGACGCGTACCTGCATCGACATCGTCGGTCACGTCAGAAATGACTAGGCGCAATCTGGGATTTTCCGTCTGATCAGATACAATCTTCAACGACTGTACCATGGCCACATTAGCTGAGATTAAAACCGCAAATTGACGCGAAAAGATAACAACATCTTTGACTTTAATCGCATTAAGGAAAGGCAAGCGGTTCAGGCGAGACTGTTTCACCTCCTCGACATATAGCGCCTTAAGGTTTTTATCCTTAAGCAGGTCGACTGCGGCTTCTTCGGTTGGCGCTTCGACTAAACCATTGACTGTATTGCGATTTTTGTCTTGTGCCCTATATTGGTAGACTGGCATAAACTTATCGTTATCCCCCTATTCTTAAAGGAAATTTATTTATTATCGACGCTTTCGGACTAAGAGGCTAAGCCCTTGCGATACCCACATCTTCGCCCTTAACTTCGCCAAGATGTACTAAGTCCTCTATAGCTTTATCCATGCTTATCATTCCATCTTTCTTAGATGTCTGGATAATGCTTTCAAGCTGATAGATTTTGTTCTCACGGATCAGCGACTTAACTGAAGTATTGCCCAACATAACTTCGATGGCTGGGATAAGACCGCCACCACGACGCGGCAACAATCGCTGTGCCACGACCGCTGCCAAGACGTCAGCTAAACTGTGCCTGGCTGCCTCTTCGTTTTTGTAACTTGCCAAAACACCATTGAGCAAAGTATCAACCGCCTTGATTGTATTCGGCGCGTTGACTTCGACAATGACCAAAGAGTTACCTGAAGCCGATTCTATCAAAAGAGGAACCACTTCTTCTAGACCTTCATGCATCTCCCCGACATATACCACGTCTACATCCTCTTCCAGGCACATTCTGATTCCGTCCTTAAACGATGGAGTATCTTGCCCTATCTGCCGCTGTTCAATAATCGACTGTTTGCTTACGAAAGAATACTCGACCGGCTTTTCCAAAGAAATAATACGTCTTTTCTGTGTCTGATTGATCTGCTCTATGATACTGGCGGCAGTAGTTGTCTTGCCTGAACCGTGGGTCCCGGAAATTACGAGCAAACCGGAATGCATCCTAGCCAAGTCGGCCACGAT
>JAAXVE010000072.1 GCA_013335665.1 Candidatus Falkowiibacteriota bacterium | reverse complement strand
CCGGCTGGCTCTGGCAACATGTCAGCCCATCTGCCCCGTTTTACCTATCAAGTCTGACCAGCTTCATTGCCATAATCATTCTGGCTAAAAATATGGAATAAAATAGAGGCTTTTAGACAATCCTGCAAACAGACTCTAAGCCGGTCTGGCATTTGCTGATTTTTTTATCGCGCATACGGAAGTCTGTGCAGGAAAAATTCAGCAAATGCTAGACCGAAATCGTATGAAGAAAAAAAAGAGGCTAACCGTAATAGTTAGCCTCTTTTTTATTGGACATGAACACTGCTTATCCATTTATCACCTTTTCAGATATTTACGGCAGCCATCTACCAAATCCTGACCAGTAGGTAATTTGCCATTACCGCAGGGGTTGAAACTATTCTTAACTTCATCTCCATCAGAGTGCCCGTCGCCATCAGTGTCAAGCTTGCGCGCATTAGTGTGATAAGTAAAAATTTCTTCATAATCTGACAAGCCGTCCTGATCAGTGTCTTTGTCAAATGGCGTAGTGCCGTATGCCCTCTCCTGACTGTCTGATATGCCGTCGCCGTCAGTGTCTTTAGGCTTAGCTGCAGTCTGGCTTTGGCAATTAGCCCTTAATGTCTTATCACTTACGCTGCTGCATAGAGTTGAATCACCCTTACTGTATGCTTCTCTGCTCTTAAATATATTCATGCACCTGGTTCTGATTGCTGGCTCGAACTGATCACATTTATCAGAAGTGACGAAACTCAGAAAAAAACCGTCTAGACATGGGTCCTTAAATTCATTGACAAGAGCAAGACATTTCTGAGGGTCAACTCCTTGCTGTGCCTTTATATAGGCGAACAGGTCGTGACAACGAATTTTTACAGACGAGCTTGAAATGCGGTCACAATCCTCTTCACGTTGAAATTCGTTTGCTAATTTATAATAACAATCATCAATCAAGTCATTATTACCTAAGGCCTTGCATCCCTCGGCCTTCTTTTCCGCTTCGATTTGCCTTAGTTTAACATAATCCTCATTCTGTTTTTTGACTGTTTCTGCCTGTACTAACTCAGCCTGCTTTCTTTGCTCTTCCGGTGAAAGCTTTGTTTGCTTAATGTTGCCAAGCAGCTTGTCAGAATTATGACTAAAAAAATAAAACGCGCCCAGCACAAGTGAGATAGCTAACAAGCCAGCAATGGCGAGATGTATTTTTTTATTAGGCATATACTTATGGGTAAACTACTCTTAAGTCGGTTAAAACTGGCGTAACTCCCTTATCGCCGGAACGCATTATTGCTTTGATTTGCAAATACCGGCCGGAACGAACAGCGTCAGTCAGGGCTAAACCATTCCAAGCTGCCAAAGGCTGCAATGAAACTCCTGAAAAAGTCGAGTCATTGCTGGCGCGCACGGACACTTCTATGCTCGTATTTGATCCAGGGGGTATTATTTCTGTGTACGCTACGCGGCCCCAGTGCAAATCATCAAATCCTCCATTAAGCGGAGGATCTAAAAGCCATGTCCCCGAGCGTAACACCATGGCGCGATTAAGCCCGGTCATGTCACTATATGTATACATGAAACCCGGGTTGCATGCCGGTGCCACCCCGCCATTTACGCAAACGTCGGCAGCGATAGTGCCATCAAGATTAAAAGCGCGCACCAACCCGCTGTAATGCGACTCCCAGACATGACCTTCTGAATCACCGCAAATGCCATGCGGCGTCGTACCACCACTCGGAACAGAAAAAGAAAAAGCTCCATTCTTCAAAAATTTTTGAGTCTGATTGCCGCTATAAACAGAATTCCAAATATCTCCGGCTGAATCAATGGTCATCCCCGTGCTCCAAGGCATTGTTGCCGGCACCGAAGCGTGAAAAGTGGCACTTGTACCACTGGCCGACCCCTTTGGCATGCTCTGAACGCCACCAGTCGAGCTAAACCAGGGGTTATCATCAGAGTCTACAGTCATGCCATAAAAACTTACTGGAAAGTTGTCAATCGTTGACGGACCAGATATGTGTGTATTTATTCTAACAACCCCGAGCGCACCGCCTTTTGCCCAGACATTGCCGTCGCTATCGATGGCCAAGCCATAGGGATTTCCGCCAACCGGAACAGTTTCCAGGATGTTGCAATTGGAATCATCGCCATTTATACGAGCCACCTTACCGGTAAAATAATTGCCTGCCCAGACATCGCCATTTTTGGCAATGGCCAAACCGCCACCGTTGCCAAAGTAGGTTGGACTGCCTAAAACGGCTCCGGCGCATGGCGTTGGAAAAGTCGAACATAAAGCAGGGTCATCCGACTGGGTGAATGTTGGGTCTATCTTACACTTCTTCAGAAAAGCACCATTTATATCCAATTTATAAACTTCCTGCATATGTCGGTCATGCACCCAGACATCTCCCGTTTCAGCGTTTACTGCAACTCGTGATGGATTGTCAATGGTAAAACCGGATGGGTATTTGCCTAGAGTTTGACCTATATTCTCAATTGATGCCATATCCCAACTACAATCAATCGTAGTACCGTTACGCACGCAATTACGCCTTGGACCGGTATATGTCCTGATCTTAATCACCTTACCCTCGCTGGTAAGAGCAATCCAAAAATATGGTGTTTTCTGAGTGCCACTAAGTTTTAAAAAGGTTCCCATCGGCGTATCCGTTGCCGTATTAGGATTATTATTATTATCGAATACAGTAGCGTCAGCATAACCTCCACTCAGATTAACGCTACCAAGGGTCGTCGGCACCCACATGCAATTATAACAAGCATCCGTCGAGCTTATATTGCCATCATCGCACTGTTCACTCAAAGCCGTTTGTCTTATACCGTCGCCGCAATATCCGCCTAAATAGATGTGGCACATCGCCGTGCCAGTCGCCCCCTTGCTATCAGCAACCGTAACGCGAACATTGTATACGCCTTCATTACCAGCCGTAGTCGCGAATATCTGTTTGGTCTGCGGCGTTGCAGCTACTGAATTCCTCAAAACAGGACCACCAACCCAATTAGGCCAAGCACCGGTAACAGTGGTATCGATCTGCCAACTGGACAGGTTGCTCAGATTATCACCTTCTGGATCGACAGCACTGACATATCCCCGAAACTGCTGAGTAGGGTTGCCATAAAGACTGCCGCAAACAACAACAGGCGGAGCGTTGGTCAGGCTAGCTGAGATAATTGATGAAGAAGCAATGTTAAATGGCGTCGGTATGCCCAAATTATTGCCAACGGTACAGACTCCGGCTGAGTCGCACACTAAACCAGACTCCATAGCGGCAAAAAACCCGCAGCTGCGCCCATCTGGGCTCGAGAGATAAACATAGGCAAGGCTGCCGTTGGGCAAATCAAAACTGTCATTAAGCGGTGTCGGGTCAGCAAATAATCTATTAAGCTCATCCCAACAAGTCGTACTGTTATAGCCAAGACATGAACCAAGATTATTGACAGGGTCCAACGGAAGACTAGTTGAAAGAGCTTTACCCAGAGTCTCTTGCCATGACGGCCAGGTAGAAATCGACTTGTTTGGCATGTAGCTACCTGACTTAAGGGTAGGACACAAACCATTGTTTTTAGCTTTGTACTGATCCAAAAGTCGGTTAAGATCATTAAGATCTGCTAAACGTTTAACGTCTCTCACTGCCACCGACTTTGAACTGACACAGTGGCCAATAGACCCACATGCCGAATCCAAAATGCATGTCGGCGTAAAGTTTTCGGCAACCTCCGTCGGCGAAAGCACTCTATCATAAATCTTGACCTCGTCTATCATGCCTATCATGGTTTGCTCATAACCCTTTTCCCTGTATCCGATATAAAAATCGTTAGCGTCGGGGTGAAAATCTCCAAGAACATTGCTCCCGGCATAAGGTAACTGGTGCACTAACACGCCGTTAGCATAAGTACTGACGACGTTATTACCATAAGCAATAACGATGTTAGTCCAGCGATTCAAAGGAGCCACATAGCCCGTATTAATCCAAGTCCAGGTAATGGCTTGATTCGCAAAGGCCCAACGGATAGTCCCATCTGGGTAACGAGCAACCTCATACTCCCCTTCCTTGTTTATAATAATTCCTCCGGCAGGAGAAGGCGCTGTCGGAAAAATGTCAGCGACAAGTGTCATTCTGTCGTTCATTCTCAATTTTAGATTGTCTTTGATTTCTAGATAGTTCTTTCCATTAAATATCGGCGCTGCATTCTTGCCTGTCGTATAAGCGATGCCCGCGCCGGGAGATAGATTAAGCTTGTTTGTGCCAGAATCAACCAAACTGCTATCCAAGTGCCAACAATTAACTGCATCCTGACAGTTGGTTGACATGGGGACGTTAGCAATGCACTGACCGGGCTGCATGATATTGCTGTTAAACTTCCAATTAGCCAAGATCTGCCCAAAAATATCCTCAGTCGCCTTTTCAGCGTTCTGATTATATGAGATTACGAAGATATTGGTATAAAGAGTATCACCAGTAGAGAGAAGCTGGTTGTTGTCATTATCCTTAATATTAGAAGCATCCACATAGACCGTGCGCCCCTCCCTGATGGCGCTGTACCCGTCTACAATCATGGCCTGGGGAGAACCAGTAAACTTCTGCGACTGATACCAGCGCAACGCTGAAAGATGTTTCGGATTTGGCACTACGCGTATACCGATCGCATCCGGTGATGGCGCGGCTTTTGCAAACCAAAAAAACAAGGTCAAAAACAATAATGTACCTATAACCGAGAAGGTTTTGCGTTTTATGTTGGCCATTTATGACTATTTATGTTAGCTATAA
>JAAXVE010000194.1 GCA_013335665.1 Candidatus Falkowiibacteriota bacterium | reverse complement strand
CAAAGCCCATTCAAGATTCTGATAGCGCTCTTTGACTGCCGATTCGATATCCATGAATCAAGAGTATCGCACAACATGCAAATAGTCATGTTATTATTTTACGAATCCTTAGATAATGTCATTTGAGAGCTTGGTCGGTATGCTTAGTCGTTTCCAATTATCACTCACATCATGTTATTACTTACGACTGTTCTTCTGGACAGAAACAGAACGACAAGGCACATTAGGACGGCCAGAAGTCCGTCGGAAGCAAGGCTTGCCCAAGCTGCGCCATGCCAGCCGTATCTCGGGATGAGCCAAAGGTTAATTGATACGTTGAAACCAGCCACAATCACTTGAATAATACTTCGCACCCTTTGAAAATCGGCACCGGTAAGAGTGTCGCCTGCAATAAATTGCACGGCTTTCAGAAATGGGAGGGGTGCCAGCCAGCGTAATGCACTGGCTGCGTCAGTGTAGTCAGTTCCCATTATATAGGGAAGTAGTGGCGACATAGCTACCATCAGGATTCCGACAATAATCGAGTACCCCCCCGCAATGGGAAAAAGTTTTTTTGCATAATCAAGACTTCCTCTTATCCCCGACGCGCCGCGCTCAAAAAAATTTGCATAAGTCGCAAAAAGGAGCGAGAGAATCGGCGTAAAAGCGACTCTTGCTATGCGATACGCGGCACCGTATACGCCTGTAGCCTCAAGAGTAGACAGGCGTGCGAGCATTGTTTTATCAATGTCGTTATTGACACCTCGCGCGGTATGACTTACCGAAAAATAAAACCCTTCATCTATCTGCTCTCTGATTCCGGACAAGGTGTAGCTAGGCCTGCCAAGTTCCTTGTGAACAAGCCACATTCCGATCGACATGCAAATAAAAGTACACAGAAGGTTTAGGTATCCCCACTGGAGCACAGTCGGAGCAGTTACAAAGGTGCTCAGACTGGCTATGGCTATCAATCTTAGTATATTGGGAAGAATTTGGATCAGCGCGGTTCTCTTCAGACGGTGAAAAGCCTGGAAGGCCTGTCCACTGATTTCAACAACTCGTGCGAAAAAAAAATCTGACACAGCAATTAAAATTAACAAAGTCAACGGAATCTTAGCTGGAAAAACAAATTTTGATACACTCAGGGCAATTACCATAAGCGCGGCTCCGGAGATCAGAACCATCAGGAGCGCGTTGCCGAGGCATCTTTTATAAGAAGTAACGTCTCTAGCTACCTTTTTGATTAAAAGGTAGCCAGTCCCCATGCCTGCAAATGGGGAAAGAATGCCAACCAGTGCTCCGACGCTTACAAGAGTGCCATACCCTTGGACGTGCAATGCACGGGCAATCAACACAAAATAAACAGCTTCAATAACAATCCTCAGCCCATGCGCCAGAAACATCCAGAGAGTGTTTCGTGCCATTTGACTGTTTCGTACACGACTTATAATCCTGTTTACAATACCGGCTCGATTCTTCGTCCGCGTATCGGCAGAGTTTGTAGCAAACGAAACAAAATTTTCCTTTCCCACAAGGTAGGCAAGACATCTTGCCGGCAGCCTCGCAATATCCTCTAACTTCATTTGATGCCTCTGTTCCTGTTCAATACGTGGCACTTGAAAAGCTGATGCGGATTTCCGGTCAAGATCGAGTCAAGGAATCCTTTTCCATGGTTGAAGCCATATGCGCATCTATTGTCAATTCAGGCATGGGCTCATATGACGCAGAGTTATATAAGACGACGATATTAATAAAAACCCACAAAATATTGAGCCTATCGAATGTCGCTTCAGTAATATTGTAAAATAGGGTGGTGATCAGCACTGTAAAAAGAAGTATCTCAAACCCGCCTCCAAGAATCACTTCTT
>JAAXVE010000193.1 GCA_013335665.1 Candidatus Falkowiibacteriota bacterium | reverse complement strand
CGGGCATTCTGTGACATGGGACGCTGACCCAAGACCTCTCCTGTTGCAACAAAATCATACTTCTGCGCTACTGCCTTGATGCTGCCATTGGGATAAACCAAAACCATTTCCTTGCCTTCCATTATTTCTTTAGCATCGCGCAGCATCATTGAATGGCAATCAATGCAGGGGTTCATATTCTTACCATAGCCATACTTAGGCTGCTTGACCATCTCCAAGTGTGCAGCGGCAAAATTATTCGGTATTAACGGTATGCCTAATTGGCGAGCCGCCTGCAACCCGCGTTCCGCACCGAAAAAATTGCTTATATAAGTCAGGCCGACTACCTCGACGCCTTGCTCTAGCAAAATTTTAGCCGCAAGCATCGAATCAAGGCCGCCGGATAACAACACTAACGCTTTCACTTTGCTCATTCGAATGAAATTATCTGATAACCGAATTTATTAACCTCCTCCTCTGTCCAAAATTGCGTATCTTTAGTTTTTACAACATAACTGACTTCTTTCTCAATTTCTCTTCCGGTATAATCCTTTGCATCCTTATCCCACTCGCGCAACCACAGGGTGTCGCCTGGGTTGATCTCGAAATCAGCCAAACGCAATTCGTATTTTTTCTTACCGTCAATAATCGCCTGGAAATATTGCGGCAAAACTTTCTTTTCTATTTTCATATTAAGCTTTTACTAAACCCAGCCAAACCTCAGCGCCGTTTACTTTAACATCTTTTTCTATTAATACGTCGCTGCGGCCATTATCAATGCTAGTAGCCAGGGTGTCCTTCATTAATGACTCGCCCATGTTGATCATAACTGATTTTACCCGTGCATCTTCGGTCTCGAAACGGATGCCAACACGGTCCTCGATAGTCAAGCCAGCATTCTTACGTAAGGCGTTGATAAAACGAACCAACTCGCGCTTCGTGCCTTCATCCAAAAGTTCTTCGGTCATTTCTGTGCCAAGCTCATTAATGCCAAAACGCACTTCCAAAACGTTTAACTCGTCTTTGATAATCTCGACTAACTCGGGAGACAACTCTTTTGCTATGTCGGTTGAATAATAAGGTAATGGCTGACGAATTTTTATACCAGCCTCATCACGCTTAGCCAAACCAGCCTCGACAATTTTACGGACAATCTCCATATCTGCCAAAATTTTTAGACTTTGGTCTTTAGACTTTAGACTTGCCTTTGGCCACTCTTCCAAATGCACTGACTTGCTGTCATCATTGAAGTTATTACCAGTCACCTCCTGCCAAATCCGCTCGGCCATGAACGGCATGAACGGTGCCATGACTTTTGACAACTCAACCAAAACGTAGCCGGTGGTAGCCAAAGCTGCCTGTTTGTCAGTCTCGTCTTCCCCCTTAAAACGGTCACGTGAACGACGCAGATACCAGGTAGACAGGTCATTAATGAAGTCACCTATCGGTCGTACAGACCGCGGCAGATCATAGGCATCCATGCTCTTGGTCACCTCTTCTATAAGCTGATCGAGTTTCGAAAGTATCCATTTGTCCAAGACATTCGGGCTTTGGGCTTCAAGCTTAAGGCTTTCGCCAAGAGCGGCATACTGCTTATAAAAATTATAAACGTTCCAGAGTATCATTATATTCTTCCTGAACAAATCCTTGACTTCATTCTCGTTAAAGAAAAGATTCTCGGCGTGCATGACGGTCGAACCCATCAGGTAGGCACGCAAAGCATCGGCACCGAACTCATTGATAACCTTATATGGATCAGGGAAATTCTTCTTAGACTTGCTCATCTTTTCGCCTTTCTCGTTCAGGATGACGCCGGTCGTGACAACGTTCTCGAAACTGTTGAGATCAAACAAGGCAGTCGAGATGACATGC
>JAAXVE010000071.1 GCA_013335665.1 Candidatus Falkowiibacteriota bacterium | reverse complement strand
CTTGCCAGGCTGTCCTATAACATTATATTATCACATATTAGCCATTCCAGAAACTTTATCAAGTCTTGCAACGGCAGTGCATTTATTGGCCGTTAAACCTTTTATGTTTATATCCGAGCAATGTCTCGACGATGCCTTCAAGGATTGACGGTTATCCCTTTTTATGCTTAGCTATTAATCTAGCAGCACCTTCAAAACACACCTATAAGTAGGTTGAACATAATTAACCAGCAGCAAAATACAACATTCGACGGAGGAAGCACAATGAATAGAAAAAAAGCAGCAGACATTGCAGACATTATGGCACTCGTCCCGATAGACTTCTTCATGAATCCGAGACTTGGTCATGGCGGCATGACGCTAGCTGACGCTGGCGCATTTTCACTGCAAGCGATCGGCTACACCTCGAAGCAAGGCAATATCGATGGGCAACCGCTGCGCTCGCAAAATCAGCTTTTTTTCTGCAATGGCATGTTCAGTATGGTATTGCCCAGCAAGGAGTGGCGTGAACTCAGGAAGGATTACCGCGGCTACGCAGTAAAAATCACACCGCAACTCGCACGTCGTCCAAAAAATTTCTCTGGAGAATTCATCCCGAAAACTATCTGGCAAGTATCAGCAGTGAGAATGATTCATCGCGGATCGAGCAGTAGTTTGCCCGTTCTTGCCGTGTATCAAGACAGGTTAAACGATCTTGAAGAAGACGAGAAATACCTCTTCGGTATCGATGGCAACCCTGGCCAGCACTTCTATCTGCAATCATCAAAACGGTCACCACAAGACATGTGCTGGCTCTGTCCGATCGAAACATCCGAGCACTGCTAAAGGCAGCCCGAATCCAGGGCAAGAGGAGGTGAATTAACGGCGCCCCAGGACTTAATCGACCACACTGCTGTACAATGTTTTTCCCTTTTCTGCGGCGGCCAAAAAAGGCGGCTGCTGTACGCTTTTTTTCCACTTTATACGGCGGTCCCTTTGCAAAAAACAAAGGAGATCGTCATGAAGAAATGCGCATACATCTGTGGACCTTTAACAGAACTTTCACCAGAAGAACAGGCAAGAATCAAACGTCTGTACTCAGAAATGGCTGACGTGGCAGAAAACGTTTTGGGCATACGCGGCTTTGTGCCTCACGAACACTACGACCCGATAGCCAATGCAAAGGCAACTCCGGCCGAAGTGGACGCTGCGGAACGTTTGCAAGTTTGCGAACGCACATCCGTTTTGATTGTTCTAGCCGAAGCCCCATCCTGGGGAGGCGGCATCGAAGTCGAGATGGCAAACCGAAGCGATGTCCCTGTCTTGATTTTCTGCAAACAGGATAAGCTGGAGAAACGCTTAGTTTCGCGCCTGCTCCGAGGCAATCCTGCCGTAAAAGCAGTCCACACTTTCAATGCGGACGATGAATTGTCCGACCTGCTTAAAGCAGCTCTAGCTGCACTCTAAACAAAACCCACCCCGACGCAACGCTCGGGGTGGGAATTTTTTTATCCAAGATGACAAAACTAATTCATTACATCATATTTAAGATGAAGATAGGAATTTTTCAAGACGTTACACTCCTTAAGTTTCAGCGACTTGATACCGCTCAACTCCTTGGGCCCATGAAAAGATTCTCCGCCGACCAAACTGGACTTGTCTTTGCCGCCGATCAGACATGGTGCTATGACTAGCGAGACGTGGTCCACTAAACCTTTTCTCAGCAACTCTGCGTTAATGGTGCTACCCGACTGGATAGTCAGGCGCTTGATGCCATAATCGTCTTTCAGCTTATTAAAGAGATTGATAAAATTAATCTTTTTAGAATAATAAATCACTGCTAATTTGCTATCTTTTTGTGTTAGTTGGAATGCGGGATGTTCCCTGTTGGCAGTGACAACCGTTAACGAGTTGAATTTTTTCAAAAGATACTCGACACCATGCCTGCTTAAATTTTTACTGTCGACAATAATACAATTGATAGAAATTTTGGCAGGATTATCTTTCCTGTTGTTCACGTCCAGCGACTCGCACTTCTTGGCCATAACTTTGCCCGTAATCAGGAAATGCATATCCGTCGTCTTCTCGATTTCATAGTACTGCTGCAAGCCTTCTTTAACGCCCTTGATCTTGCGGTAATCGGAGTCGACGTCCATCTTGTCAGTATCGCCCGTAGAAATCTTGCCATCAAGAGAACTGAGCATGAATAAGGTGGTAATGGGACGTTCTTTTTTCATTTGATTATTATTTGATTCATAGCGCAATTACAGCGCCAGTGATTCCTTAATTTTTACAAACAACTTCTCGTGCCCTGCTGCATTCGGGTGCAAACCGTCATCCAAGTCTGATAACTCAAGCACGTCGAAAACGTCGATGAACTGAATGTTGTTTTCCTGACAAACCGCACTTATTACCGAGTTGTAAACCAGGATATTTTCGTTGTCATAAAAAATGTCAGCAGTCCAAGGAATTGGCGCGGTTTTATCCTCATCCACTTTATTCAAGCTTACAAAAACGATCCTGCTGGTAATCTCGCTAGCCCGATCGATCAATTGTACCAGATTGTACTTAAAATCTTCCAAATCGGTTTGGGGATTGTTGCGGGACACGACGTATGCGGAGTCGTTGATACCGATAGCGAAAATGATCATCTGCGGATCTCTAGCCTCGGCTTCTATCGAGAATCTTCTTAAAAGACCGTCGGTCGTATCGCCGCAGATTCCAAGATTATAAACCATAGCGTCGGAACGTGGATCAGCTTCGAGATTGGAGCGCAACCGTCCTGCCCAACCGCCGCCGTCTATATCAGTCGCTCCCCAGGTGATGCTATCACCGAATATGCAAATTGTCGTTGACATAAATATTGTTGTTAAAGCACCAATGCTGCATTGGTGCGGTTCTCAATTTTCCACCACCTCTTAAGCAACCAATCCAACAGCAGTCCCCTAGCAGAAGACTGCTGTTAAGCCAAAGAAGTCATCTGCCCCTGCAGCAGTCTCTCACCAGAAGACGGCTGCTGGGTCAAGGCAGTCATAACTTTACTGGCCCTGCAACAGTCTCTCGCAGAGGGCTGTTGCTTTCCGGCACTCATCCGCTCCCTTAACGGCCCTGCAGCAGTCTCCCGTTAAAGAACTGCTGCGAGACTGACAAGATTTCAGGCCTAGCAGTAGTCTCCCGCTAGGGGACTGCTGCCCTTTTCAAAAATCACGAACTTTCTTCTAACTTCTTAAGCTTGAAAACTATATAATCAAATTTAACCGAATCCTTGTGCGCATAATCCTCTGATACCGACAAGTCATTGGCCGGAAATCTTTTCTGAACCTCAACACTAAACCCAGTATCGCGGAAAGCCTTATGATAATCATCAAGCGAATAAGCATAATTCATAATCTCCATACTTTCGTTTGCTATCTGCAACTTCAATGCAACTGGCGCGCTTTTAATTTTTTCCGACCCTTCATGACTGTCTATCTCTGCGACGCTAGCCTCGATCACAACTTCCCCGCCAGGCTTAAGCGCCTCGCCCAAGCCTTTCATTGCCTCGCCTAAGTTCTTACTATACATAAGGCTGAAGCGTGACAGGATAAAATCAACCGATTCTTTAGGTAGTTGCAAGTGATCAATATCTGCCTGGACAATATCGAGGCGATCCAGTCCGAAGTTGTCCTTGCGCGCCTGCACCCTTTCGAGCATTGACGGGCTCAAATCCATGGCTATGACTTTTTTAGGATTACGACGATACATTAAAACCGAATGACGTCCGTCACCACATCCCACATCAAGCACAACTTTGCCATCTAGGCGGAACGGGATATGCTGAAATAATTCCCTGTCCGCCGGATTAACTTTTTCGTAAGCATCACGACTATCATAATATTTGCTGACCGCATCGCTATTGTAGATATCGCCGATTTGATTTATTTTTTCCATAGTTTTAGTATTTACATTTTCCGACAAAAGTTTCCGCTGACTATGCATACACGCTTTTGTGGCATTCAATCCACTCGGTCTAAAATAATCTTTTGCAAAAAAGCACCTCTTTTAGCCGCTTTGCTCAGGCACTCTTGCTCAAGCAAATCTAGGCTTACGCCGTGCCGATAGCAAATTGCCTTCAGAACCTCCAGAATATCAGCCGCCTCCTCAACGCAAGGATTGATCAAGAATTCATTCACCTCTTCATGCAATTTTTCAACCAAAGCTTCATCATATTCCTGCTCTGTGGCAATGTGAACGATCGGTGTTCGTCCATCATTTTTGATAATTTCAGGAATTTTATCGCGAACTAACTTACTTGAACTCATAATTATTATAATAATAGGATTTTTTCAAGGCCTAACAGTAGTCTCCTGTTAGAACTCTCTAGGCCCAGCAGTAGTCTCCCGTTAGGGGACTGCTGCGCCCTACGACCCAGCATCTAAAAATCGACCACCTCAACCTTATAAAAACCATTGCCAAACGCGTAATTCGCCGCACTCGAATGCTTGTATATCTCAGCACAATCCGCAAGCTGCCACTTTAAGGCGCAAGGATTGTTATGGATGTAATTCAGTTTTTCCAAAAACATCTTGCGGCTTTGGATGACAAGAGAGTCGTAGCCATCCTCGAATACTTTATGAATTGCACCATTTTTCGTCTGAGCGTTAGCTTTAAAGAAATCCAGCAAGTCAGTCCTTCCCTCTTCGGCCAACAACCTAACAATATCATAGGCCAAAAACCTTTTACCATTCTGAACCAGTTTCGGAACGTTCGGCGACTTGTCCGTCACTCTGAGCAATACGTGGAGATGATTCGGCATG
>JAAXVE010000192.1 GCA_013335665.1 Candidatus Falkowiibacteriota bacterium | reverse complement strand
TTTTGACGCCGACAGCTCCTCACACCGCCTTCAAGATCGGCGACCAATCTTCTGATCCATTGAAAATGTATTTAGAAGATATTTTCGTCACTGGAGCTTCTTTGTCCGGCCTGCCAGCCATAGCAATTCCTTGCGGTCAGGTGCAGGGTCTGCCTGTCGGCATGCAATTGATCGGCCGCGCTTTTGATGAAACGACACTTTTAGCCGTAGCGCATCAATACCAGGAAGTTACGGATTTCCACAAACAAAAGCCTAAGCTATAATATACGTCTATGAACGAAGGAGCAAAGCCTCATGGCCAGGCATCGGCCAAAACAACAGTCATTGTAATTGCCATCGTTTTGGTGGTGGCTGTGGGAATTCGGGTTATGCAAAAAGTTTCACCCGCCGATCTGAACAGCAAGAAAGCTGATACGGCAAAAGAGCTGGAGCAAGCTAAACAGGTGCAAGATGTTGAAACACAAAAAATCGGAAGCTTTGATGAAACGAAAATCGGCAAAATATTGCCAGTCCGCCAGCCTGATGACAAAGACCATGTTTGGGGAAACTTGACGGCCCCTGTGCGCGTGATCGTTTATGATGACTTCGAGTGCCCGTTTTGTGCCGAGTATTACGATACTATTGATAAGGCAAAGAAGGAATTTGGTGACAAGATTGCAATCGTGTTCAGACACTTTCCTCTGACTAATATCCATCCTTACGCTTTGAAAGCGGCAGAAGCCAGCGAGTGTGCGGCTGAACAGGGTAAATTTTGGGAAATGTATAATAAATTGTATGCCGACAATAAGGCGAGTCAGCTTTACGACTCGCAGGTTAAGGCAGACGCTAAGGCCTTGCAGCTTGATACGGCCAAGTTCGATCAGTGCTTCGATACAGACAAATATCGCGAAGAAATTTTGGCCGAGATGGCCGAAGCTAAGACTTTTAATGTTAACGGATCACCTACCACTTTCGTCAACGACGAGATAGTTATTGGCGCCAATCCCTACGAAGATATGGTGGCGTCTGATGGCCGCAAGATTGAAGGTTTAAAAACTATCATCACTAGATTGTTGCAAAAATAAGATGAGTAAGAGAAGAATTATATTGGCCTCAAGATCTCCGCGCCGTAAGGCACTTTTAGAACAGGTCGGCCTGGACTTTGAAGTCAGAGAGAGTGAGTACGAAGAAGACATGCAAGCCTTGGAAGACCCGATCGAACTGGTTAAATTTTTGGCTCTTAAAAAAGCAGAGGATGTGGCCAAGCATTACGATGACGCTATTGTGATCGGCGCGGATACTTTCGTTGTTTATGACAATAAATTTATCGGCAAACCCAAAGATGCGGTAGATGCGCAGAGAATTCTGAAGATGCTTTCCGGCCAGGAAAATACCATAGTTACTGGTTTCGCGGTAATCGATACCGTCTCTGGCAAAGTAGTCAATTCTTGCGATAAAGCCACGATAAAGATACGGAAGTTGTCAGATGAGGATATTGATAGCTATATCGCCACTGGTGAACCCCTAGATAAGGCCGGGGCTTTCGGTATCCAGGGGGTGGGAGCTGTAATCGTTGAGAGGGTCGACGGTGATTATCACAACATTATGGGACTGCCTTTGTCCAAGCTCTATGATGAATTGAAAAATATGGGGGTGGACATTCTGGCCAGCAGCGCTAGACATTTGAAAAAATAAGATATATTATATATTCAACAATATCCAATCTTGGTTTTCAGGGTTGGATTTAGTTTTGGAGAGATAGTACACGCCCTAGGCGGGCATGTGAAGGGTACAATAAAATATTTGGAGAGATCGCATAGTGGTCGAGTGCGCTCGCTTGGAAAGCGGGTAAGCTGTAAAAGGCTTCGAGGGTTCAAA
>JAAXVE010000191.1 GCA_013335665.1 Candidatus Falkowiibacteriota bacterium | reverse complement strand
TTTTCGATTCACCGGCCCAATCTTGTTTTGATATACTTGCCAGGCACTCTGATAAATACTTTTTAGCATAGTCGCGCCAATTCGGAGCTATAATAATCGCTACCTTCTTATTTGTACTCATTATAAAATTTTAGCTTATTCTAAGCTTAAAATCAACAAAAAAGCACCCCTGACAGGGGGTGCTTTTTTGTTTGTTTAAAATTCAATATTATAAATCTTTTTGCCAGCGTACAAAAACAGCTCTGACAATGACTTTATGTGCACCTTTACCCCATTCTTAATCACATACACCTTGCTGTCCAATTGACGCACCAAGTTGCCTTCAGAAAAAACTGGAGCGGAAGTAATTGAATTCAAGAAAGTGTCTGTTACATTCGTTATCTTTCTACCGCGAAAGGCCTCAAGCTCAGCCATTGAAGGAATATATATTTTCTGTCGATTCTCAATCAGGTAGATTTTGCCATCCGGGCTGCGCAAGAGCGAACCGTTGGATAAATTGGCAGACTGATCAACATAGCCGATATTCGCGGGGATAGTGCCATTGGTCGTATAACTTGCCAAAACCGAGTCGGCTACATCGAATATGGTCTTGTTGGCGTACTTGCGTAATGCAGGCATGGTGGCAATCAATTTCTTGGTAGAGCCGGAGATGATATAAATCTTACGGTTACTGCCACGCAGTAAAGATCCGTCCCTGTAACCAGTGGACGAAATGCTCTCTTGTGCATTGCCCGTGGTCTCAACTCTGATTACGCCAGGACGTCCAGGGGCGTCAATGACTGCGAATTGAGACATTCGATTGAGCCAAGTAGGGTTAAAAACTATTTTACTGTATGGAATATCCAGGATCGTCCTTGAGACCGAGAACCAGGCCCTTGCGTTGTTATTATAGTAGTACAACCCAGCATTCTTTGAAGCTTGACCAAGTTGTGGCAAATAGAAGGTGATCTTGGGAGACTTCACAAAGCCAATGGCAGGAGAATTTGCAGGATCTTGAGCACTGATTATATAAACCTTCTTTCCGACAAAATAAGCGCCTTTATGCAATAATTTAGTTGAAGCTGAGGTTTGACTCACTGACAAAGTGGTCTTGCTGGAAACTGAGCCGTCAAGAAATTGCATCTCGACCTTGCTGCTGTCGTTAAAAGTTTGGGAAAGGTTACCTTTTTGAAAGGTGTCCAACGATAGCGGTATAATGCTATTTAAAGCACCTACTGCGGTTACTTCACGGACAACTGCAGTGTTATTACTGCTTAAAAAAACAGGACCATTGTAGCCATGGACTGGCTCAATGATTAGCCAGTTGTCATTTTGCAAACCGTTAGAAATAAATCCGCCGATTAACAATGCGACAACCAGAATGGGAAGGCGATTGATTTTATTCTGCCCCGATGATTTTCATCGGAGCATTAGACTTTATTTAATTACTTATTGATTATTCTTGCACTTGTTCGTTTACAGGAGATTTAACTCCCTTCAGTAAGAGCTTAGATGGTATAACCTTAGATACAAAGTTTAAGTTATTTGTATCTACTACTCCTATATCTGAAAGATCAACCAAGTTATCACCATTTATATCAGTAACAAGATAACCAGTTGCAAAGTTGGCCGAATCGTTATCAACAGGGGTCATATCGCCGGAGTCGATGAGGCCATTTTGGTCAACATCGCCACTGTAGATTGCATATCCGCCACCCGGCAGTGCAACAAGTTTATTGCCGAATGCTTTTGCAGAGCAGGAAATTAAAAGAGTCCCGAAACTTTCAAAAAGTTAACCGGCATCAGAAATCAAGACCGATAGAAAAATACATCACAGGCCTTCCTTTGAAAAAGCCGTTCATCGGCCAGCCCACATCGTACTT
>JAAXVE010000011.1:3703-13683 GCA_013335665.1 Candidatus Falkowiibacteriota bacterium | reverse complement strand
ATTAAAAAGTATAAACCAGACGTCTCTGCAATAGAACAGTTGTTTTTTTGCAAAAACGTCAAGACGGCCTTAGTGGTTGGACAAGCCAGAGGAGTGGCGTTGTACACACTGAAGAAATCGCGTCTGCCAATTGCAGAGTTTACACCACTTCAGGTAAAACAGGCCGTTTCCACGTATGGCAAAGCTGACAAGAAACAAGTTCAGCGCATGGTTAAAATGTTATTAAATTTAAAAGAATTGCCTCAGCCAGACGATGCCGCCGACGCTTTGGCAATTGCCATCTGTGGTGCGAATTACAGGCATGAGTAATTTATGAGCAACAAGTTAAAAATAGTAAGTATATCCAGTGAAGTTGCTCCGTTTGCCAAGACGGGCGGCTTAGCTGACGTCGCGCGCAGCCTTCCGAAGGCTTTGAAGCGCTTAGGGCATGACGTCGTCATGATTATGCCTTTTTACGGCAAGATTATTGACGTTGAGGAGCATAATTTAAAGATGATTATGCGTGACGTTAAGATATATCTTAATGATACGGAGGCGGTGACTGTAAATTTTTGGCAAGGTTATCTCATGAAAGGTTTGCCTATATATTTCGTAGAACAGAAGAAATATTTTTCGCAACGTAAAGCTCTTTATGGCTCTGATCATGAAAACGTGCGTTTTTTCATTTTTAATGCGGCGGCCTTGAAACTTTTGTCCTTGCTAAAGTTTGAGGCAGACATAATACATTGCCATGATTGGCAAACTGGTCTTGTGCCGTTTTTATTGAGAAATGATTTTAGGTATTCAAAAACCTTAAGAAAGGCTAAAACGATTTATACTATTCATAATCTTGTTTTTCAAATGGGACACAACTGGTGGGAAGTACCACCGGCAAAAAAGGATTTTGGAAAGAAAGCATTGCCAAAAATCAGCAATCCTGATTTTGAAAACATAAATTTTGCAAAAAGGGCTATATTGCATGCAGACGTGGTGAACACAGTAAGCGAGCAGTATCGCGAAGAAATCATGACAAGGCGCTTCGGTCAGGATTTGCATCATATCTTGCGCAACCGACAGGATCGCCTTTTTGGCATAATTAATGGCATTGATTACCGTACTTATAACCCGGCAAACGATAAACAGTTGTTTAAGAATTATGATTATAGAAAGATACATCGTAAAAAGTTGAACAAAGAGTTTTTACAACAAAAGTTGAAGCTGCCAATCGATCGGGATATGCCAATAATTAGCTTGACTTCGCGGGTAACTTTTCAAAAAGGCTTCGAGTTAGTAATGCCTCTCTTGGAACCCCTTACAGGATTGGATGTGCAAATCATAATTATGGGTGATGGAGATAAAAAATATATAAGTGAATTAAAAAAACAGCAAAAGAAACATCCGAAGAAATTGGTTTGGATACCATTTTCGCGAAATAAATCTCTAGAGACGCTGGTTTATGCCGGCTCGGATGTGTTTTTGCTGCCTTCTCATCATGAGCCTTGCGGAATTAATCAGTTGATTGCAATGCGCTATGGCTGCATCCCTGTCGTGCGTCGAGTTGGAGGTCTGCACGACACAGTAACAAATTTTAATCCCCGCACAAACAGAGGGACGGGTTTCAGTTTTTCAAGCTTTAATACTTATTCTTTGTTTGCAACCATTATTCGTGCTCTTGAAGATTTTCGCCACAAAGAAGTTTGGCGAAGTTTAACCGTAAGAGCTATGAAGGAATCTAACAGTTGGGAGTTGCCGGCAAAAAAGTATTTGGCCCTATACAAAAAAGCAATTAAGCTTAATGGAAAAAATGTAAAACATAAAATATGAAATGGGTGAATGTGCTGCATTTGTATCAGCCAGCAAATATAGAGAGTAATAAAATTGTCGAAGCGACAAACTTGAGTTACGAAAGGATAATTAGGGCGCTTGAGGATTGCCCACAAGCGAGAATTACTTTAAATATAGCCGGATCTCTACTTAAGCGCTGGGTAGAGGAATTTTCATACTTGGATTTGGTAGAGAGGATAAAAAAATTAATTAGGAGCGGTCAGGTGGAATTGTTAGGAAGCGCGGCCTATCACGCGTTGCTCCCCTTGGTGCCGGAACGAGAGGCGTTGAAGCAGATCGTTGAGCAGGAAAATGTTTTGCGAGAGCACTTTGGGGAAGATTTGCAGTTGAAGGGGTTTTTTCTTCCCGAGTTAGCTTATTCGGCAGACATTGCACGCTTAATCAAGAGCAGGGGGTATGAATGGATATTGGTTGATGAAATAGCTTTCTCTGGTAGTTTTGGTAATGTTGATTGGTCAAAAAAATATACCGACACGAATTCCGGGCTGTCTGTAGTTTTTCGTCATCGGGCTTATTCCGAAAGCTATGTGCCCACCACTTTGCTGGAAATATTGGAAGGTGGTAAATCTGAGTCAATGGTGGTCACGGCTTCTGACGCTGAGCTCTATGGCTTGCGTCATCTTGATCATCTTTTTGAATTTGAAAATTTATTATGCCATCCGCGTTTGGAGCCTGTCACAGTTTCTGATTATCTGGGCGGACTTTCGAAAATTGATGAGGTCGGAGTAGTTGCTTCTTCTTGGCAATCAAGTCCTCTAGAATTGAAGAGGAACCAAGCATTTAATTTATGGAAGAAACCGACTAATAAATTACATAAGAAGTTATGGGAGCTGGCTGATTTCGCTGAAGAATTGTGTTTTGTTAATTCAAACGACGATAATATTTTGTGGAGCCGCTGGCATCTAGTCCGCGGGCTTGCGAGTTGCGTATTTTGGTGGGCATCAGCACATGATTTTAGTCAGGTTTATGGCCCGATAGCCTGGAGTCCTGATGAAGTGAATAAAGGTATAGATGAATTAGTTCGCGCAGTTCGCTCTCTTAAGGGTATAGATGTGGAGACTCGATTGAAGGCTGAAAAGATGGCTTCGAGCATAAGATTGAATCTATGGCAGGAGCATTGGCGCCATCACGCCATTATTTAGAAAAATTTAATACATATGAATATTATCTGGGATCTGCTTGATAGGAGTGTCGTGCAGAATTTGTTTATGCGCCATGTTTTACCTTGTTATGATGGTGCTAAGGCGTTGTCTGTAAACAAGATACATCCTGTAAAAAAATTAATTTGGCAAACAACATATCACATAGTATTCCGATATGATGTCAGTTTGGATTATCTTGAAAGGGTGGATAATATAGAAATATATTGTACGGCACACAGCTCGGAGCCAAGAAAAAATGTCTATCAAACGCTCAATTTTTTGCAGAGGAATAATTTTGCAAATAACGAATTTTTAGCTATTCCTAAGCCGTTGTTTTATAACCAAAAATTTAATGCATCTTTTTACCAGGGGGTAGAGGGCGTGAATTTGTATACACATATCAAAGAGAATCATCGTGCTGACATAGAAAGCATATTGTTTGAAGCTGCAAGGTGGTTGTCTCGCCTTCATCAGATGCCGGTGCGGGCTAATAAGCTATTCAATCAGCCCAATAGCAGGCTTGAAACTGTTTTTCCAGGTTCAAAGCATGTTATAGACGATGTAAGACGTTGCTATCCGGAGTATTTGGGCTTGTATGAAAAATTTTATGATTTTTTTATAAAGAGCGAGGAAGCGTGTCTTAGCGGTATAAAGAAGCTTAGCCTAATCCATGGCGATGCACACCCTGAAAATGTCGTTAAGCTTCATGATGGCCGTTTGGCACTGATTGATTATACAGATATGTCTTATGGCGATTATGCCAGGGACTTGGGGACGTTCTTGCAGCAACTTGAATACATGGCTGGGCGGAAACTTAATAACAAACAATATGTTGATAAATTGAAAAAGATATTTCTTGAATCATACTTAGGCTTAAGCAATATAAAAATGACTCCAGAATTAGAAGAAAGGATCAAAGTGTATTATAATTGGACTGCAATCAGGACTGCTACTTTTTTTCTTTTGAAGCACGATCCTCAACCTGAACGAGCGGAGCCTCTCATTCGCATGGTTGAAAGCAATTTGAATTAGTTTTTATATTAAATCCAATAACAAACCCAGTTGTATGGGTTTTTCAAAGTATGTTAATCGACTTGCAAGTCCATTCAACCTATTCAGATGGATATTTGACACCCACCGAGGTCGTCGGTTTTCTTTCTAAACAGGGAGTAAAGGTAGCTTCGTTGACAGATCACAACACTGTAGGCGGAATCGAAGAATTTAAAAAGGCTTGCTTAAAGGCTCAAATCAAGCCAATAGTCGGCATAGAACTTTACACGAGATTAAATCGTAAAGAATATAACTTACTTTGGTATAATTTTGACCACACCAGTCCGGAGCTCCATGAAATATTGCGTCAAAGCCAAGCAAGTCGACGCGGTCGCACTCGCACCATCTTGGAGATTTTAGTTTCTAAGAGTTTTAAAATTAACATAAATAAGGTCTTAGACAAATATAATCATTACATTTCAATTAATCATTTGATTGATGATATTTTGGCCGTTCCATTCAATCGCAAAAGAATTAAAGAAGATTTAGGTGTTAGACATCCTCGCGAGGAAGATATTATTAAATATTATTTTTATAATTCAAAACGTCCGAAATTTTCAAACAGTCATATAAATACGAAGAGAATTTTTGATCTGCGAAAAAAGATCGGCGGTCAAATAATATTCAATCATCCAGGTAAGTACAATCAATTAAAGCAAGCAATTATTGAAAATTTAAAGAGAATGGGAATTGACGGAATTGAAGTTATGTCTCCGCATCATTCCGTCGGGGCTATCATGTATGCTCAATTTCTGGCTAATGAGATGAATTTGATCATGACTGGCGGTTCAGACTTTCATCGTTTTGAGCGTGATGGTTTAGCCAATTTGAAGTCGTCTTGGGATTATTTCAAGATTGATGCGAATAGACTTAATAAAATTGAAAAAATAATCGGTTAATTTATGACGGTAGATGTTAGGATTTATGATAGTAGGTTTTTTAAGAATACGATCGAGTTTGAAGGTCCTTCAGCCAAGGCTGTCGTAGATATATTGTTACAACATTTCAATCCGAAATCAGTTATAGACATTGGGGCCGGCTGCGGCATTTATTTGAAAGAGTTTTTTACGAGTGGTGTGGACATTTTAGGGTATGATGGTTCACCAGCAGCACAGGAAAATTCTTTGATTGGTAACGACTTAAAAATACATGACCTAACTAAGCCGCTGCGTCTGGATAGACAATTTGACTTGGTTCTATGCATCGAGGTGGCTGAGCATTTGGATAAGCAATTTGCCGAAACGCTTGTTGAGACTTTGGTTAATTTGGGCAGCTTGATAATTTTTACAGCAGCCACTCCTGGGCAAGGACCGGTCAGTATAGGGCATATCAATGAGCAACCTCATGATTTTTGGATTGACCTGTTCGCGCAGAAAGGTTTTAGGCATGATAGGACAACCTCAGAAGAAATTAAAGCAGAGATGGAGGAAAAAAACGTGGTTTGGTGGGTGAGTAAGAATATAATGATTTTCAAAAAATAAATGAAAAAGATAAAAGTAGCATATCTTGGCGCAGAATTGACGCCGTTGGCAAAGGTTGGTGGATTGGGTGATGTCATGGGAGCCTTGCCGAAAGCAATGAAGAAATTGAATGTTGATGCAAGGGTTTTTTTGCCGTTTTACGGGTCAATAGACAGAAATAGCGTGGAGTTAGTGCTTGTTGTTGAGAATCTGGTTGTTAATTCCGCTTTCCCTGCCGTTAATGTCTGGCAAGCTGTTTTGCCTGGCAGTGATGTGATTTTGTATCTGCTTGAGCATCCTATGTATGCCGGTACTGAAATATATTCGAATGAAGAGTTAGTCGGCAAGGGATTGAAAATGGGGGCGGCTGAACGTTTCGTATTTTTTTGCCAAGCAGCCTTAGCCGCAATGTTAAAGGTAAAATATATTCCTGACATAGTACATTTGAATGATTGGCATACGGCTGGGTTTTTGCCTTATCTGGAAGAGTTAAAAAACCAGGAAGCGGCTTTTAAAAAAGTCAAAACAGTTTACACAATACACAATTTGGCAAACCAGGGTGTAACTCCAGTTCAGGAAGTAGACTTGCCTAGTATTGAACTGGTTAAGAGAGCGACATTTGACGGTAACATCAATTTTATGGCCATGGGCATATTGGGGGCGGATATTGTTAATACGGTGAGTGAAACTTACGCAAAAGAAATTTTAACAAGTGAGCAAGGCGCTGGTTTGGAAAAAATATTATATTTAAGAAAAGATGTATTGTGTGGCGTAGTTAATGGGATTGATCAGGAACTGTTTAACCCGCTTACTGACAAATTTTTAGTAAAAAATTTTGATATAGACAGTATTGAAGATGCTATTAATAATAAGACAGAGCTACAAAAAGAAGTTGGCTTACCGATCAATCAGGAAAAAATGTTGGCTGGATTAGTTTCTCGCTTTGTGGGACAGAAGGGGCTGGATTTGATAAGCGAAAATATGTTCGAACTAGACATGCAATTTGTCTTTTTGGGTTCAGGTAGTCAGGAAATTGAGGAAAGGCTCTTGGCAATAAGTAGTAAGTATCCTGATAAATTCAAGGTAGTGCTTGGTTTCGATGCGGGCTTGGCACAGCGAATTTATGCAGGTTCAGATCTCTTTTTGATGCCTTCACGGTTTGAGCCTTGTGGTCTTGGCCAAATGATTGCGATGCGTTATGGTTCTCTCCCCTTGGTTCGTAAAACTGGTGGCTTGGCCGACACTGTAAGCGGTCGAATTGGTTTTATATTTAATAATTATGATTCAAAAGAGCTCTTTTTATCTATAAAGAAAGCTCTAAAGCTTTACACAAGTGATAAGTTAAACTGGAAAAAAAGGCAGCAAAAGGCCATGTCACTTGATTTTTCTTGGAAAAAATCAGCAAAAAAGTATAAAATTTTATATAAAAAATTGCTAACATTAAGCTAAAAGTTGAGTTATACACATTGACAAGAAAACGATTGTTTGCTATACTGAAATTAACAAAATAAAAACAAAAATAAAAAAATATGAGAAAAGGCTCAAAAAGTCTGGCCGAATTTAAATTCGGGTCACTTACCTGGCGTTCATACAATTCAATTAAAAAGAAAGCAATGGAGCAGGAGTTCAGCTTGTCTGGACTCGTACTTAGTCTGTCCATTGCTTTTTTTATTGTAATTGGCAGTGCTCAAGCTTTAAGCTTGTCTTATCAGACGATGACAAGTCAAGTTAAGCTTGAAAAAAGAGAGGAAGCTGCCAGTCACATTCGTTTGCCAGAAAAAAGCTATTTTGCCATAAGCAATACCTGCTAATAATATAAATGACAACCAAGACATAAAACGTTGTCAAAAACAAAAATTAATAAATTAAAACGATCTTTTAACAATTGAATAATAAAGGGAAACCATTCCTAAAGAAAGCCATATTTGTTTACCAGCCACAAAGGACTGACAGATCAATATGGTTCCCTTTCTTGTGCCATCTAGTCGCTAGGTGGGACAAGCATGGGGAAACCGCCCCTTCTGGGGCGGTTTTTATATTTGGCTAATTGTAGTATAATGGAGGATATAAAGAGGCATTAACGCTTCTTTTTTAGAAAATTATGTATTTAGAAAAATTAGAAATCCAAGGCTTTAAGTCGTTTGCCACGAAAAATGAGCTTATTTTTCCAGGAATGATTTCAGCAGATAAGCGCGGAATTACAGCAATAGTTGGGCCAAATGGCTCAGGAAAATCCAATACCGCTGATGCCGTTCGCTGGGTGCTGGGTGAGCAAAGCATGAAAACTTTGCGTGGAAAGAAATCAGAAGATGTTATTTTTTCCGGCTCAGACAAGAAGGCCAAGCTATCGATGGCGGAAGTGTCGTTGTATTTGAATAATGAGGACCGTAAGGCCCCGATTGATTATTCTCAAGTCGTTCTTTCCCGACGGCTTTATCGCGACGGATCAAGTGAATATTTGATAAACAATAGTAGGGTTCGCCTAATTGACATCCAATTGCTCTTGGCCAAGGCAAATTTTGGCCAAAAGACTTACAGCGTTATAGGACAAGGTATGGTTGAAGGCTTTTTAAATACCAGTCTGTCTGAGCGCAAAGAATTTTTTGACGAAGCGACAGGTGTGAAACAATATCAGATCAAGCGAGATGATGCCTTGAATAAACTGGTGGCAAGCTATGATAATTCAAGTCAGGCTGAAATGATCGTGGCGGAAATTGAACCGCGATTAAAAAGCTTGACCAAGCAAGTTAATAAGTTGCAACGACGTGGTGAGATCGAAGCAGAGCTTCGAGACTTGCAGCTTGTGTATTATAGAAGCGTTTGGCATGAAATCAATGACAAGTTTACAAAATTCAATCAGGAATATTTAGAACTGGAAAAAAATAAGCAGGAAAAAGACAAAAAAATAGAAGTGTTAAGACAGCGACTATCACAATTGCAGCAAAAAAGCATGGTGAACCACGATGCGGTGAAGTGGAGGGCTGAAATAACAGAGTTGGAAAGTCGCAAGGAGACAATAAATCGTCAATTAGCACGATTGGAGGCTCAGCTTGAAATGAAGTTGGAGTCAAGCGGCCAATTCGATTTGGCTTGGCTTAAGAACAAACAAGGTGAGCTGTCTCGTGAACTTTCCAATGTTGATGGCGAGGCAGCCAATCTTTCAAGTACTATCAGCGAAATAGAACAGGCAGAAAAAGCCTTGATGCAGCAAAAAGAAGTATTATCAGCAAAAATTAAAGAATTAAACACAAGCCTAGTCAAGACTTCGTCGACATTGAATGATGAAGAGGTAAAGAAGATAAATCAGGATCTCAAGTCTTTGCACGCCAAGCTTGAGCAGGCAAGTGAAACGGAAAACATAGAAGAGGTTAGGACGATTTTATCTGAAATCAGGGCCGATCTGCAGGTGATTTTGTCATTATCCGACCGAAGCGGTGGCGGGGAATCATTGGAGTCGATCCATAATGAATTAGTGCGATTGACAGATGAACGTGAGGAGTTGGCAATTCGTCTAAACGAGCAAGTCAGTGAGCGCTGGCCACAAGTAGAGCGCTTGAAGATGCTGAAGCAGCGCAAACAGCAAATACAGGAAGAGTCTAAACAAATAGATCAAAAGTTGCGAAAGCATCAAAATCAGCTAGATTTTGGCGAATTAACACGCGAACAGGAAAAACTTAAGGCAGAAGTGGCAGAAATCGAGAAAGTAGCCGGAGATATTAGGCAAAGATTGTCTGGGGTGGCCAAGGCTGAGGCTGAAGAGCGTTCCAATATTTTTGAATTGCAGAACAATTTGCAGTCTTTGCAGCAAGAAATCAATCACGTGTCTCGTCAGTTAGGGGAGCTGCAAATGGGCTCGACCCGTTACGGTACCAAGTTGGAGGATTTGGAAAATGAAATTAGACATGAGTTGGGTGGACTTAAGGAAATTAAGGCAGAAAGAGTTGAGGGTGCGGTTGAACTAAATCTTATCAATGACAAGATTAATAGCCTTAAAAGGCAGTTGGAACATATTGGCGGTATTGATCCGGAAGTCGAGAAGGAATTCATCCAAACAAAAGAGCGATATGATTTTCTGGATAATCAGATAAATGACCTATCGAGCGCTATCGGGTCTTTGGAAAAAATAATCAAAGAATTGGATGTGGTAATTAAGGAGAAATTCGATAAGGAATTCAAGGTTATTGCGGCAAAATTTGAAGAGTATTTTAAGATCCTTTTTAATGGCGGTACAGCAAAAATTATAAAGGTGATGGAAAATTCTGACGAGATGACTGAGGAAGGTGCGGAAACGGTGGTGCCAGACCAGCAAAAGGAAAAAATAAAAAAGATAAAATTGTTACAGAAGTACAATGCAACCGGCTTGGCCGGAATAGAGATACAAGCTACGCCTCCAGGGAAAAAAATAAAATCGATTGCTATGCTTTCTGGCGGTGAGCGGGCCCTGACAGCCATCGCTCTTATCTGCGCTATAATTAACGTCAACCCGTCTCCATTCGTGGTACTG
>JAAXVE010000011.1:0-3693 GCA_013335665.1 Candidatus Falkowiibacteriota bacterium | reverse complement strand
ACTGGATGAGGTTGATGCTTCTTTGGATGAGGCCAATTCAGAACGTTTAGCAAAAATATTGGATGACCTCTCTTACAAGACCCAATTCATAGTCATTACACATAATCGGGCAAGCATGCGCCGAGCCAGTGTTCTCTACGGAGTCACCATGGGGGATGACGGTATTTCGAAATTATTAAGCATCAAACTGGAAGATGCAAAATCGGTTGATAAACAATAAACGTGATTTAGACAAAGCGCCGTTCCTAAATTTGGGACGGCGCTTTGATTTATGGTACAATTTAGAAAAATATGCCAGCAAAAATTCTATCAGCAGCTTGTCTTGGCTTAGATGCCTTGCCTGTTGAAGTGGAAGCTGACACGGGCGGTGGACAGCTTGGTTCTTTTGCAATTGTCGGATTGCCAGACGTAGCAGTTCAAGAGGCAAAAGAAAGAGTCCGTAGTGCTATAAAGAACACCGGTCTCGAGTTTCCCAAAATAAAGATAACAGTTAATTTGGCTCCAGCGGATGTGCGAAAACAGGGGCCTAGTTATGATTTGCCGATAGCTATAAGTATTTTGAGTGCGGTTTCTAAGACAAGCTTTACTGCAGCGACCGACAACACTCTTTTTATTGGCGAACTGGCACTTAATGGTGATTTACGACCCATAAGCGGCGTCTTGCCAATTGCTTTAGCAGCGAGACAATGGGGAGTAAAACAGATATTTGTACCGATTGCGAACGCTCGAGAGGCTAAGCTGGCGCACGGGTTAAAAGTTTATGGTGCAAAAAATTTAGCTGATGTTTTGAAGCACCTGGTAGGCAAGACTTTATTGTTAGAAACAGAAGAAGCGCCATTTGAGCCAACTAATCAGGGGTCAGATGTTGACATGTCGGAAATACAGGGGCAGTCTTTAGTTAAAAGGGCTTTAGAAATAGCTGCAGCTGGCGGGCATAATATTCTAATGAGCGGCCCTCCAGGGTCAGGAAAAACTCTTTTAGCCAGGGCCATGACATCGATTTTGCCTAATTTATTACTTGAAGAGTCTTTGGAGCTGACAAAGATATATAGCGTCGCAGGACGCTTGGATCACGGCAAATCCTTGATTACCTCAAGGCCTTTTCGCTCTCCGCATCACACCGCATCGGGTGTTTCGTTGGTTGGCGGAGGAACATGGCCGAAACCAGGGGAGATTTCATTAGCTCATCGAGGCGTTCTTTTTTTAGATGAGTTTCCCGAATTCTCCCGTCAGACCTTAGAGAACCTGCGACAACCTCTCGAGGATGGCATAATTCATGTTTCTCGCGCTGCAAGCACGATGGTTTTTCCAGCAAAATTCATATTAGTCGCCGCGATGAACCCTTGTCCCTGCGGCTTTTTGAATGACCCTGAAAAAGCTTGCATGTGTTCTGCTGGTCAGATTATGAGCTACCAGAAAAAAGTGTCTGGGCCAATTTTAGATCGTATCGATTTGCATGTCGAGGTGCCGCGCCTGTCATTTGATGAGTTGAATAAAAACAACCAAGAAGAAAAATCTCTGAAAATAAAGGAGCGTGTAACAAATGTGAGGAAGCGTCAATATCTGCGTTTTAAGGGATCGGGCTGCCTGACGAATGCGGAAATGTCTTCACAGATCGCTAGGCAGCACTGCCAGCTGGACGAGATTTCCGCCACAATGATGAAGCAGGCTGCAGAGGTCATGCACTTGTCAGCGCGCAGTTATTATAGAGTGCTAAAAGTGGCGCGGACTATAGCAGACTTAGATGGATCGGAAAAAATCGGACAAAAGCATATCGCTGAGGCTTTGCAGTATAGGCCTAAAACAGAGTAATTTTGTTAAATGGTTATTTTTTGGTATAATATAGCAAGAACTCGAAACAAATTTATATGAAAAAAAGATTTTTTAGTTTATTTTTATTATTGTCACTTGTCCTTACCTCCGGCTTCGGATGTAAGGCTCCCGACAAGGCGGTAACGGCAGGGTTGCAACCGATCAATCTGACATATTGGCGTGCTTGGGATGACTCTTCAGTTTTTGATGATCAGATAAAAAAGTATACAGAATTGCATCCAAATGTAAAAGTGGCTTACCGCAAATTTAGGTATGAAGAATATGAACGGGAGTTAATACAGGCTTTTGCTGAAGATCGCGGTCCTGACATTTTTTCTATTCCTAATACTTGGGTGAATAAATATCAGACCATGATCGAGCCGTTGCCAGAAAAAACCTCTTTGGTATTTCAGTTCATGCAAGGATCGATTAAAAAAGAGTTGGTTAGTCAGATCCGGGTAAATAATACAATAAAACCATCAGAGGTTAAGTCTCAGTTCGTTGACGTGGTATATAATGACGTAGTGATAAAAATACCTCAACCGGAAAAGAAGACTGTAGTAGAAAAAATTTATGGCTTACCTTTGTTTGTTGACACTTTGGCGCTTTTTTACAATAAGGACCTTTTTAATAATGCTGGCATTGCCCAACCTCCGGTTTATTGGGACAGAACATTCCAACAATATGTCAAAAAATTGACCAAGCAGGATGCTAAGGGCCAGTTAATCCAATCAGGCGTTGCTTTGGGTGGGTCTAAAAATATTCAAAGATCATTTGATATCTTGTCGATTTTAATGATGCAGAATGGCGCTGTGATGCAGTCTGATTCAGGGCAGATCCAGTTTGCGCAAATTCCAAATACTGGTGTCAGGTATAATCCTGGAATTGAGGCTTTACGTTTCTATACAGATTTTGCTAATCCATCAAAAGAGGTTTATAGCTGGAATAAAGAGTTGGACGATTCGGTTAATCTCTTTGTTAATAATCAGCTAGCTATGATGTTCGGGTATTCTTATCAGTTACCGATAATCAAGGCAGGCGCGCCAAAATTGAATTTTGCGGTTACTAAGCTGCCACAGATTGAGAACAGCGGCCAAGCAGTCAACTTCGCCAATTACTGGGTGGAAACAGTTTCTAAAAAAATTATGACCAATCCTGACAACTTAAAAAAAGGTGGCGATTATGCTAAATTGAAGCGTGATTCAGCTTGGGATTTTGTGCAGTTTATTACCAAGGAAGAACAGGCGAAGGTATATATAGAGAAGACAAAGCGGCCAACAGCCCTGCGCAGTCTGGTCGAACAGCAGAGCCAGGTTCCTGACTTAGGCGTTTTTGTCAGTCAGGTCTTAACCTCAAAAAGCTGGTATCATGGTAAGGGGGCAGTGGAGGCAGAAGGTATTTTTAACGACATGATCGACCAGGCGGTATTAAGTCAAGACAGGATCGAGGATGTTATTTCCCAGTCCTCCGCCAAAGTTCAGCAGACAGTAAATTAATTTATGAAAAAAGCAATCAAGTCTCTAGTGATATTAATTTTTGCCTTCAGCTTAGCTAGTGCGGTTCATGCTGAATGTATTTGTTCCTGCACTTTGCCAGGTGGCACCCCAGGACCTTCAAATGTACAATCAAGTTTGGCAGTATGCCAAGATAATTGTGTAAAATCAAATGGCGCTAGCGCAGTGGGCAGTTGTGGTGGTATAGTACCAGACGGTGAGAGCGTGAAAAATCCAGGTAAAAGCAAAAAAGAGATAGGTGATTATGGGGTAAACGACTTTGTACAGATTGGCGTTAATGTAGCTTACTTTATCCAAGGAATTATAGGCTCCTTAGCTCTTCTTATGTTTATTTGGGGCGGCTTTACTCTTTTAATGTCACAGGGCG
>JAAXVE010000190.1 GCA_013335665.1 Candidatus Falkowiibacteriota bacterium | reverse complement strand
CTATCAGGACGAGGTTTTTTTTTGACGGCGAGTGAGCCGTCAGTTCTTAGCAGGCTCCTTAGGAGCAAGAAGAACAGCATTATTATTAACTAATCAAACATATGTTTGAACAAAATCTGGAAATGTTAAGGCACTCAGTCTCTCATGTCTTAGCTGCAGCCATCAAGGAGCTTTATCCTGATGTTAAGCTGGCAATCGGGCCGGCAGTAGAGAACGGTTTTTATTACGACATCGATTTCGGTGATGTGAAAATCAGCGAGACCGACCTGCCAGCGATTGAAAAAAAGATGGCCTATTTGGCAAAGCAGAACCTGCGTTTTGAGAAGAGGGAGGTTGAAACAGCTCAAGCAGCTGATCAAGCGAAGGCTGAAGGCCAAGAGTACAAGTTTGAACTGATCCAGGGCCTAATCGAAGCCAGTGAGAAAAATGTAACGGTTTACGATCTTTGCCTCGGTGATAAAGTAATTTTTTCAGATCTGTGCAAGGGGCCGCATATCGACAACACCAATAAAATTAAGCCTGGAAGTTTTAAACTGACCAAGGTTGCAGGCGCATATTGGCGCGGCGATGAAAAGAATAAGATGTTGACCAGGATTTATGGTGTAGCCTTTGACTCCAAGGAAGGGTTGGATGAGTACTTGCGCCTATTAGCCGAAGCAGAGAAGCGCGACCACCGCAAACTCGGTAAGGAATTAGATTTGTATCACATCGATGATGTTGTGGGATTAGGATTGCCGCTGTGGCATCCCAAGGGCGCGATGCTGTGGCGCTTGATCGAGGATTTCTGGTATCAAGCCCATTTAAAGAACGGTTATGACCTCGTTCGCAGCCCGCATGTTGGCAACAAAGCCTTGTGGGAGCAGTCAGGACATTGGGGTTTCTACAATGAAAGCATGTATCCGCCGCTAGAGGTGGGGCAGACTTTGAAAGAGAGTCAGGATAAGGAAAACGTCAAAGAGTCGGAGCAGTATCTTCTGAAGCCAATGAACTGCCCCTTCCATATCAGGATTTACAAGAACCAGCCACACTCTTACCGCGAATTTCCGCTTCGCTGGGCTGAATGTGGCACCGTCTATCGCCATGAGAAGAAAGGACAGCTCTCCGGCTTGACTAGGGTGCGTGGTTTTACCCAGGATGATGCCCACATCATTTGCCGCTCAGACCAAGTTGAAGCAGAGCTGAAAGATGTCGTAGATTTCATTCTTTTTATTTACAAATCTTTCGGTTTCAAGATCGAAGATATAAATGTCTATCTGTCGGTACGTGATCCGGAAAATGAAAAATATGCCGGCACCGACGAGGGCTGGGCATTTACCGAAGCGGTTTTGGAAAAAGTTGCGAAAGAGAAGCAGTTGAATATCAGCAAGGATATTGGTGGAGCCGTCTTCTACGGTCCTAAACTTGATTTCAAAATCAAGGACGCTATCGGACGCGAGTGGCAATGTTCGACTTTACAGTTTGATTTCAACCTGACCGAGCGTTTTGATATGACTTTTGTTAATAACAAAGGTGAGCAGGAGCGTCCTTACATGCTGCATCGCGCCTTGTTCGGCTCGTACGAGCGCTTTATCGGCCTTTTGATCGAGCATTATGCCGGTGCCTTCCCGGTCTGGCTCTCACCGGTCCAGGTCAAGCTAATTTCAGTCGGAGAAGGTCATATCGACCATTGCCACGAGCTGGCCAAAGAGCTTAAGTTGTCAGGCATCCGCGTCGAAGTCGATGACACAAGCGAAACTGTCGGCAACAAGACACGCAAAGCTGTGGCCGAAAAAGTGCCGTACATCCTGGTCATTGGCGATCAGGAAATGAATTCCGACAAGCTGGCGATTCGCGACCGCGGTTCACGCGAGACCAGGGAATTATCGAAAGCGGATTTT
>JAAXVE010000189.1 GCA_013335665.1 Candidatus Falkowiibacteriota bacterium | reverse complement strand
CTTTGACGCAAATAGCCGTATTTGCCTTTCTGCTTTTTTTGTCAGCCAGCCATTTGAAATATGGCATTGAAAAGACCGCCTCGATTGACGCGTATTGTCCATTCGGAGCGCTTGAAAGCCTTGCGACAAAGGTTATTAGCGGTGGTTATTTGAATCGTATTTGGACAAGCTCGTTCATCTTGATGGCAATAACTATTTTTGTCACCCTTCTATTGGGGCGTGTTTTTTGCTCCTATGCATGCCCCTTAGGCGCCATTCAGGAGTGGCTGCGCGCTTTGGGAAAGAGAATTGGAATCAAAAAGGATTTTGAGTTGCCAAGAAAGGTCGATAAATATGCCAGGTATTTGAAATATTTTATTTTGGTTTTCATCGTCTATTATTCTTACAAGGTTGGTGATTTGTTTTTTCGCAACTATGATCCATATAATGCTTTGATGCATTTAGGTAATGAATACGAGGAAAAAGTGGCGGCTTATGTAATTCTCGGGACAGTTGTGGCATCTTCATTGTTTTCGAAAAGCTGGTGGTGTAGGTATTTATGTCCTATGGGTGCGTTTTTGGGCATGCTGAAAAAAATAAGCCCCATTAAGATTGTACGCGATGATTCAACTTGCGTGGCGTGTGGTCTCTGCAATAAGGCTTGTCCGGCTGGTCTAAACATAAAAAATGCACAGTCCATTAAATCAGCTGAGTGCATAAGCTGTCTGGAATGCACGAGCGGCTGCCCTGAAAATAGTCTTAGCGTGAAGATGTTAGGCAGGGGAGTGAGTGGAAAGACATTCGGTTTCGTCGCAATCGCGAGCTTTTTTATTCCCCTGATTGTTTTTACTGCTACCCCTTTATGGCAAACGAAGGCGCCTTCCAATATCGTGGCGGCAGATGGCAAGGTTGACGTAAAGAATATAAGGGGAAGCAATTCATTAAAGAAAGTTGTAGAAGATTCAGGCGTTCCGCTGGATGTATTCGTTAAGAAATTGGGCTTGCCGCAGAATATAGATACGTCTGTATTGCTCAAGGATATCGGTAAAAAATACGAAGTAAGGAATCAAGAAGGTGCGGTCCTCGAGACCGAAGACTTCCGGAAGGTGATAGCTGGCGAATTAGAATAATGCTGACTCACTCTATGTTAAAGCCATGCGCCTCACATTGCGATGACGTGAGTATTTCATAGCGAGAATCGTTACTTTATCATGTGTTATTTTCGCGGTTTGTTTCGGTTTTTTAAGTAAGACTCTTGTGCTATAATAGTGTAATAAGACTCAGTGCGTTTTTTTATGCACGCCATAAAGCAAGACGTGATGTCTTGACCGGAACATCCATGTTAATGAAAGTGACCAAAATAAAATTCAGTATATATTTCGCATTGTTATTTTTTTCTTTTCTTTCTTCTCCAGTTGAGGCTTCAGCTCAGGGATCTAGTACTTTGCTTTCTGGCCGTATTTTGTTGCAGGTTGAGAAGAACGGGCAAGCGTGGTATGTCGATCCTATCGGAAACGCAAGAGCTTTTTTAGGACGGCCTGCTGATGCCTTCCGAGTCATGCGAGGTTTCGGCTTGGGTGTGAGCGACAATGACATGGCAAGAATCCGGCAATCAACCGTTAAGAGGAGTAGCTTGTCTGGCAGGATATTGATCCAGGTCGAGGCAAAAGGCGCAGCTTTTTATGTTAATCCGACAGATCTCTCGTTGTATTATCTTGGTCGTCCGGCAGACGCCTTTCAGATTATGCGAAAGCTGGCGTTAGGCATCAGTGACAAAGACTTGAAGGGTATAGCAGTCGATTCGCGTTATGATGATGTTGTCGCCCCAGAAACGGTTCAAACGGCAGCTTTCACTTCGTCTGCAAGCACGACAGCCACTACAACTGTCATTTCGACCAGTTCGAGGGTCTATGTCAGCAATACACAAA
>JAAXVE010000070.1 GCA_013335665.1 Candidatus Falkowiibacteriota bacterium | reverse complement strand
CAGAATACGCTGAAGCCAAGGAGGCACAAGCTTTTAATGAAGGCCGCATCGCAGAAGTGGAAGCTCTATTAAAGAATCTTACGGTTGTAGCTAATGGAGAAGGCCGAGATGATGTAAGCCTTGGTTCGACCGTCATCGTAGAGGTTCAGGGTAAGACCAAAGAATTTTCCATTGTTAGTTTCAATGAAGCTGATCCTGTTGAAGGAAAAATATCAAACGAATCACCGATAGGCAGAGCACTTCTTCATAAACACAAAGGCGATACAGTAACCGTGACCACGCCCAAAGGTTCGATGCAATACAAGATTGTCGAGATTAAATAAAGATAAAGACCTGATTTCTCAGGTCTTTTTTAATTCGCCGAATTTCTCCTTCATGCACAGGATCGTGCAGTGTGATGCAGTGTCCAGCTTTCCTTTCTTGTTTATGACATGATAACATGTCGAACCTGGATAGATCTTTGCCTTGCATTTATCGCAAAGCAAGAGATAGGACGGACTAGTCACAGCGACGTATTTAAGCGTCCTTATTTTAGTTTTACCCCCTTTGCGTTTAGAGGTGCTACAGAAGCTTTTGACTTCCAACTTAAGATCAACACCGCCATAGTTAAAGAGTAAATATTCAGCCGGTTTTGAGGCTTCTTTTGCTAAAGATTTCATTTGCCTACCAATAAGGCACTGTAAGGTGCAAAATATACCAGGAATTTTGCACGTAGTGACGTCTGCAATTCTTTGCAAAATTTCTTCTCCAACTTTAATGGGATTACGGCACTCAGTGCATTTTTTACCTTCTTTTTCGTTTCGAGTCTTTCTGTACTTTATTGTACGATTTTTGATTTCAACTTCGCAAATATCTATCTTCATTACGTGTCTCCTTCTGGGGGATTTGTTTTATAGAGCAAATTTTTTTATTTATAACATTTTTTTACAAAAAAGTCAATATATCTTTGACTTTTTCTCATTTTTTACCTAAAATATAAAGTAATCTTACTCTAAAAATACACAAATTAGCAGAATAGTGTTTCTGCATATATTTTAGTTGTCAACACAATATGACTGAAAAAACTAGCGAACGGCAAGATCGTATCGCAAAATTGAATGAACTGAAAAGCCAGGGAATCGACCCGTATCCTGCTAGGGTTTATCGTGATCACGAAATAATTCAGGTTATTGAAGCTTTTGAAAAGCTTGAACAAGATAAGGCTGAACTGAAGCTTGTCGGGCGTTTGCGCTCCATGCGGACCCATGGGAATCTTACCTTCGCCAACCTCGAGGATGGTTCAGGCAAGATCCAAATCGCTTTTTCCAAGGCTGAGGTCGGACAAGACAGCTACAAGCTTTTAGTCAAAACAATAGACATTGGCGATTTCGTTGAAATTACAGGCAAAGCGTTTGTTACGCATAAAGGCGAACAGAGCGTCATGGTCAGCGAATGGCGAGTCATTTCCAAAGCGCTTCGTCCCTTGCCGGACAAATATCATGGATTGCAAGACGAAGAGGCAAGGTTGCGCAAGCGTTATCTCGACATACTTTTTAATCCTGAGCTGAAGGAAATGGTACGCAAGCGCGCCATCTTCTGGCAGTCAATCCGTGAATTCTTGATTACTCGCGGTTTCCAAGAAGTTGAAACGCCAGTCTTGGAAAATACCACTGGCGGCGCGGATGCCAGGCCTTTCGTAACGCATCACAATGCCCTGGACATCGATGTTTACCTGCGCATTTCCATGGGTGAATTATGGCAGAAGCGCCTGATGGTTGCTGGCTTTGAAAAAACTTTTGAAATCGGACGTCAATTTCGCAATGAAGGCATGGACGCTGAGCATCTTCAGGATTATACCCAGATGGAATTTTATTGGTCATACGCCAACTATGAGGACGGCATGGCATTAGTAGAAGACTTATTCAAATATGTTGCCGAGAAGACGTTCGGCACGCTTAAATTCACGATCGGTAAATTCGAAGTCGATCTTGGCAAAAAGTGGGAGCGCTATGACTACCGCGAAACCGTCTTGAAGTTTACGGGCGTTGACGTTCTGAATGTCACCTTGGAGGAGGCTGAGAAAAAGCTGCAGGAATTGGGTGTCGACTACGACCGAAAGGGCTTCAACATTACCCGAGCGATCGATAATTTGTGGAAGTACTGCCGCAAACAGATCGGCGGTCCTGGTTTCCTTGTTGGGGTGCCGGTTGAGGTCTCGCCATTGGCTAAGCGTGATGATTCGAATAGGGAAATAGCCCAGAAATTTCACCCGTTAATTGCTGGCTCAGAGCTAGGCAACGGCTACTCCGAGCTAAATGACCCTATCGATCAAGCTGAACGCTTTATGCGACAAACCGAGCTGCGCGAAGCAGGCGACGAAGAGGCGCAAATGAATGATGCCGATTTTGTCGAAGCACTTGAGTACGGTATGCCGCCGACATGCGGGTTCGGCTTAAGCGAGAGAGTCTTCTCCTTTTTAATGAACAAGACTGCGCGCGAGTGCCAGATTTTCCCATTAATGCGCCCGAAGTCGCAGAACGAAGAATAATTATATGATCATTATAGATTTTCCAGCATTATCATCGTATGGCGGCTACCTGGCTGCAATTGTCGTAGCCGGCTTCATGGTATATCTGACTCAAAGAATAATTTTAGGTTAATAAGGTTAATATATGCTCGATATCAAATTTATCCGTGAAAACGCGGAACTAGTCAAAAGCAATTGCCAAAACCGCCTAGTCGATGTAGACGTTGACAAACTCTTAGAGCTCGATAAACAAAGGCGCGAGACCGAAGCAAGAATTGATGAATTGCGCTCGGAGCGCAACAAGGTCTCAAAGGTAAAACCCACGCCTGAAATTATCTTTCAGATGAAGGCTGTCGGTGATGAAATAATGACGCTTGAGAATAAGCTGTCAGATATCGAGCCTCAAGTGCGAGAGCTTTTGTTGCGCGTGCCAAACATGACTCATCCCAAGGTTGTAGTAAGCCATAATGAGGATGAGAATCCAGTAGTTTCGGTATATAAAGAACCGACCAAATTCAATTTCGAACCAAAGGATCATGTCGTACTTGGAGCCGCACTAGATTTAATCGACTTCGATCGAGCAACAAAAGTTACTGGCGCAAAATTCTATTATTTAAAAAACGAGCTGGCTTTGCTTGAATTTGCACTTATACAGTACGCTCTAGCCACTCTTACAAAGGCAGGCTTCACCCCGATGGTTACACCTGATTTGGCCAAAAGGGAAGTGCTTGAGGGCCTAGGGTTCAACCCGAGAGGCGAGTCAACTCAGATTTATAATATTGAAAATACTGATCTGTCACTAATCGGCACGGCTGAAATTACCATGGGCGGCTATCACTCAGGCGAGGTCTTCGAAAAAAAATCTTTACCCAAGAAATATGTAGCCGTTTCGCATTGCTTTAGAACTGAAGCAGGCAGCTATTCTAAGTTTTCTAAAGGAATTTTCCGCGTGCATCAGTTTACCAAAATTGAAATGTTTATCTATTGCACGCCGGAACAAAGTGAGAAATTGCATCAAGAGCTCCTGAAGGTGGAACAGAAAATTTTCAAAGGATTGGAAGTCCCATTCCGTGTAGTTGATCACTGTACGGCTGACTTAGGTGGTCCATCTTATCGAACATTCGATCTTGAAGCTTGGATGCCAGGAAAACCAAATCAGGCAGGCGCCCAAGGCGATTGGGCTGAAATAACTTCGACATCCAATTGCACTGATTACCAGTCTAGAGGACTCAATATCAAATTCAAGGACGACGACGGTTCTCGAAAATTTGTCCATATGTTGAACGGCACCGCAATTGCAATTAGCCGTGCAATGATTGCGATCATGGAAAACTACCAGCAAGCGGATGGCAGCATAATCATACCAAAAGTACTGCAAAAATATTTACCAGGACGATTAAAAGCAATTACGCCTAAGTCCTAAAAATTACATGACACCGAGGAGGGGTCGTAAAATCAAAAAAATAGACTATTGCAAGAGGCAGTATCGAAACCCGTTTTTTAATCAGAAAAACAAGGTTTCGAAAATTTCGGCCGACAGTTTTTTTAATTGGAAAATTGCTTCCGTCTTCTTTTTATCTGTGTTTCTTTTTTCCTTTTTTGCATGGGGGGTTTTTTGGAGCCCTTGGTTCAAGATAAATTCGATCTCGATTTCCGTTCCTGAAAAAGTGAACGGCAAGGACGTAGAGGCGCAGGTTCTTCAGCTTATATCCACAAATCGCTTTTTATTGTTTCCACAGAGATCATTAGCCGTTGTCGATACTAACAGGATTTCCCGTGAAATTTCTGCTAAGTATGCCTTAGGCGGAATCAAAATAAAGCAGGACTGGCCACACGGACTAACGATTGAGCTTTTACCAAAAGAGTATCATTATATTTGGCATGAAGGCGGCGCATTCTATCAAGTTAACCGTTTTGATCAGACAGCTTCTTTAATCCCTGAGCAAGAAGCAATGCACAAGAACCTGCCAATCATCGACAGTATCGGGCCATATAGAGTGCAGGATGGCAAACTAAATGCAAAAGATGATCGCATAGCAATCATCTTGGACGCCAGTGTTAAATTTGCTACTAAGCCAGGGAAGATGGGTGTAACACGATTCGCAATAGAAGACCAGAACCCCGCCAGTTTTCAGGCAATAACTGTCGGGCCCAAACTTATTTTTAATTCACGTGACAACCTTGATCGCCAGATTGCCAAGTATGAAGCTGCCGCCTCTCAAGTGCTTCACAACGAATTGGCTCAAAAAAAATATATTGACCTTCGCTTTGGAGACAAGATATATTACCAATAACTTTAGGTAGAATTTAAAGGCAACAGGGGATTGTTGCATTTTTTTGTTTAATATTAAACAAAAAAATATTGTAACATTATTCTTCTTTTCGTGTATTATATAATAGAAACCTAATAAATAATAATTAATCTACGATTATGAAAAAAATC
>JAAXVE010000069.1 GCA_013335665.1 Candidatus Falkowiibacteriota bacterium | reverse complement strand
TGAACCATTGATCAAGCCATGGTTGGCATGTACGAATTTTTATCCGATAATAATCCTGCTGTCCAACACCCTTGCTCCCTGCCCCTGGCTAAGCACTAAGAGCGGATTGATATCAATTTCTTTAATCTCAGGAAAATCGCTTAGCAGCTGGTTAAGGCGACCAATAGTTTCAATCAGTTTCTCGACGTCTAGAACCTTCTGGCCGCGTGCTCCGCCAAGGATCGCATAAGACTTCAGCGTTTTTAGCATATTATCGATATCGCCTTTCGAAGCAGGAACCAATCCGAAAGAAACATCTTTCATTATTTCCACATAGATGCCGCCCAGACCGACCAGCATCATGTTGCCAAGACTTGGATCACTGCTTGAACCAAGTATCATCTCCAAACCGTCTTTCGGCGCCATTTCCATCAAAACGATGCCTTCTAACTTGGCATCAGGACGATTCTTTGAAACGATCTTGATCATCTCTTCGAATTTTTCTCCAGCCTCGCTCGGTTCAACATTAAGCATAATGCCTCCTACGTCGCTCTTATGGAGGATGTCTTGGGAGAATATCTTAAAAGCCATCTTGTTGCCGATTTCTTTGGCAATGGCCACGGCTTCATCAGCCGTTCTGGCAATTGCGCTCTTGAGCAATGGAAAATTATAAGCCTTCATAATTTCCAATGCCTCTGCTTCAGGAAAAGAGGTCTTGCCAGCTTTTCTAGCATTGTCAAAAATCTCTTTAACCTTCTCGCGATCAACGTCATTGAATACAGTCACTTCGCGAAGACCGCCTTTGGAATTCAAATAAAAGTTGTTCATCACAGACAAAGCCTTGGCTGCTTGTTCTGGAAAATAATAGCAAGCGATATCATTAGACTTCATCATTTCGACAGCTTCGGCCACCGTCTCAATACCCATAAAGCTGACCGCTAAAGGTTTGTCATACTTTTTCTTAGCCTCGATCATAGCATCGGCTGTCGCTTTGAACTCAGTCATTGATTGAGGAGTTAACACGACGATAGCGGCATCAACATTGCTGTCAGACATGACAGCATTAATGGCTAAGGCGTAACGATCTGCTTTTGCGTCTCCAAGGACGTCGACCGGGTTGTGGCTGCTTGCAGCAGCTGGCAAAGCAGCCTTCAAAGCTGATTCAGTCCCTTCTGAGAGCTTAGCCAGCTCCAACCCTCTCGATACGACCTCGTCAGTAGCAAGCACGCCAGGTCCGCCAGCATTAGTCACGATAGCGACACGCTGACAGCTGGCGATCTTGTTGTTAGCAAAAATCTGGATATAATCAAACAAGTCAGAAACCGAGTCCGCTCTGACCACGCCACTCTGCATAAACAAGGCTCCATAAGCCGCGTCATTACCAGCCAAAGCGCCAGTATGCGAAGCTGAGGCCGATGCGCCGGCGCTAGTCTTGCCTGATTTTAAGGCAATGACCGGTTTGGCATTGGCACCGTGAGTAATACCGTTAACCACGTCGATAAAAGCCTTTGAACCGGACAATTGCTCAGTATACATGGCAATTACGTTAGTCGCCGGATCTTTGGCCAATGTTTCCAAAATAGCCACTTCGTCCAGCACGGCTTTATTGCCGATGCTCATAAATTTTGAAAAACCAATACCGAGGTTGGAAGCGTAATCCAAGACAGCTGTGCACAACGCACCGCTCTGGGAAATAAAGGCGACCGAACCGAAGGAAGGCATAGAAACTGCGAAAGAGGCATTCATCTTGTTTTCCGGGTTGATGACGCCCAAGCAGTTTGGACCGACTAAAGCGATATCATATTGGCGGCAAATCTCCGCAACCTTGTCTTCCAAATCTGGGTTTCCGGCCTCTTTAAAGCCTGCTGAAATAATAATAGCTGCCTTGATTCCTAATTTACCACCCTCTTCAAGCACAGCAGGCACTACTGCTGCTGGCACAACTATAACCATAAGTCCGATATTTGCTCCTACTTCGGTCAAGCTTGCATAGCATTTCTTTCCATGCAGTGTTTCCACCTTGGGATTAATCGGATAAATCTCGCCAGCATAGCCTTGAAAGGCTAAATTTTTTAAAATGTCGTTGCCGACACTGCCTTCTTTGGTCGAAGCCCCGACCACAGCAATCGATTCCGGATAAAAGACTTTGTTCAAATCCATACGTTTACCTTATAATTACTTCTTTAAAATATTGCTTAAATATACTTCTTACCGCCTCAACCTCTTCTACCCCCGGAGATTTCACACCATCCAGATAATACGGCTCCTGCATTGCATCGTATTTATAAACTCCGAAAGTATGATAAGGAAGTATTTCCACGCGCTCAATCTGCTGATAACTGGCAAAATGGCGCCCAAAGGCATGCAGGTGTTCCTCCTGATCAGTATAGCCCGGCACGAGCACATACCGCAACCACATCGGCTTTCCTGATTTCTCGCGATATTCTGCCATCTTGAGAACGCTGGCATTGCCCGTGCCTGTTATTTTCTTATGCCAAGAATCATCTATGTGTTTGACATCAAGCAGTAATAAATCAGTCAGACCGTACAATTCCTCCACTTCTTTACTGGCGATGACGCCGTTCGTGTCCAGGGCTGTATGATATCCGGCTTTCTTAACTTCGCGAAAAAGCTCGATCAAGGCGCCTGTCTGCAAAGTCGGCTCACCCCCTGAAACCGACAAGCCACCGCCGTCTTTGAAATATGGCTTCTGCCTATCAAGAAGCTGCAGCACTTCATCGACCGACATCTCTTTGCCACCCGCAATTTTCTTAGTGTCGGGATTGTGACAATACAGGCAATTAATATTGCAGCCCTGCATAAAGATGACCAATCTAATACCTGGCCCTTCATGCGTGCCGAATGTTTCTATTGAATGGACCTTGAGCATATCAGATCCTTTCAAAGAAAGTGCGTGCCAGGACTTCCTGCTGTTGTTCGCGGCTTAGCTTAATGAAATTTACAGCGTAGCCGGAAACTCTTATAGTCAATTGCGGGTAAAGCTCCGGATGCTCCATCGCCTCTTCAAGAGTCTTCTTGTTAAGGACATTTACATTCAAATGATGCGCATCCTTGGCGAAATAGCCGTCAAGCAAGCTGATAAGATTGTTCCTCTGCTCAACTGCGTCAGCTCCCAAAGTATTTGGCGTAACAGAAAAGGTGTTTGAGATGCCGTCCTCTGCCGATTCGTATGACAGTTTAGCAACTGAGTTGAGAGAAGCGATCGCACCACTAACATCGCGACCATGCATCGGGTTGGCGCCCGGAGCGAATGGAGCGCCCTTTTCTCTTCCATCCGGAGTGCTGCCAGTCTTCTTGCCATATACAACATTTGAGGTAATGGTCAAAATTGACAATGTCGGCTTAGCCTTGCGGTATATCTTATGCTTCTTTAATTCATTTGAAAATGAATCGACAATGCCCTTGGCAATCGAGTCAACCTTGTCATCGTCATTGCCATACTTGGGGAATTCGCCCTCGACCGTGAAATCGACGACCAATCCCTGCTCATTGCGCACAACTTTGACCTTTGCGTATTTAATTGCCGATAATGAGTCTGCAGCCACTGACAAGCCAGCGATGCCAAATGCCATCACGCGCTCAATTTTGGTATCCAGAAGCGACATCTGCGAAGCCTCGTAATAATACTTATCATGCATGTAATGTATGATATTCATTGTATTTACGTAACTCTTGGCTAGGCGGCTCATCGAGAAATTGAATTTCTTCACAACCTCGTCGTAATCCAAGATATCTCCGGAGATAGCGCCAATACCATCGACAACCTTAAGTCCTGTCATTTCATCCACGCCGTCATTCAAGGCCAAAAGCAAAGCTTTAGCAATGTTGCATCGCGCACCGAAGAACTGCATCTGTTTGCCCATCTTTAATCTGGAAACACAGCAGCTGATAGCATTCTCATCATAGCTTGACGTCTTGCACATAAGATCGTCATTTATGTACTGGATCGAAGAAGTGTCGATCGAGACTTTGGCACAGAACTGTTTGAAGCCCTTAGGCAGCTTTTCAGACCAAAGTACTGTCAAATTCGGCTCTGGTGAAGGACCAATATTGTACAAAGTCTGTAAAAAACGAAAAGCAGTCTTGGTTACTTTATGCTTGCCGTCCGACCAGACGCCGCCGATCGATTCTGTCAGCCAGGTTGGATCGCCAGCGAAAAGCTGGTTATAATCGCTGGTGCGGAGGTGTCGCACTAGACGGAGTTTAATTACCAAATGGTCAATCAACTCCTGTGCTTCTGATTCGTCTATCTTGCCGGCCTTAAGGTCGTTTTCAATAAATACATCAAGAAAAGCGCTCACGCCGCCCAAGCTCATGGCTGCTCCGTCCTGTTCCTTAAGGGCTGACAAGATGCCAAAATACGTCCACTGGACAGCCTCGCGGGCATTGGCGGCTGGGCGTGAAATATCGAAGCCATAACCCTTTGCCATAACCTTCATTGCCTCAAGCGCCCTGACTTGATCACTCACTTCTTCACGCATCTTGATTATGTCATCGCTCATTACTCCGTCGAGTTTTGCCTTATCTTTGTTCTTTTCCACGATCAAGCGGTCAATCCCGTAAAGTGCAACGCGGCGATAGTCGCCAATGATGCGGCCGCGCGCATAAGCATCGGGCAGGCCGGTTAAGACGCCGACTTTGCGTAGAGTCCTGATTTCATCGGTGTACGCATCGAATACGCCGTCATTATGAGTCTTGCGATATTTAGTGAAGGTATCCAACACTTTGTCATCAAGCTTATAGCCGTTCTCCTGACAAGCCTTCTCAACCACCCTGATACCTCCATATGGTTTTATCGCCCGCTTCAAAGGAGCGTCCGTCTGCAAACCGACGATCGATTCCAAGTCTTTTGAAATGTAGCCAGGCTGATGACTGGCGATTGTTGAGACAGTACTTACATCAACATCGAGGACACCGCCTTTTTCACGTTCCTCCTTTAATAGGCTAAGGCAAGTCTGCCATAATGCCCT
>JAAXVE010000010.1 GCA_013335665.1 Candidatus Falkowiibacteriota bacterium | reverse complement strand
CAGCCAGCCGTGCCGTCGCTCAAGACTACGCGATACCAACCGTCCGTTTTGTATTTTACCTTGACCTCGGCGTTGGCAGACACGGTCGCTATCACCTCAGAATCAGCCATACAGGCCCGATTTCTGATCCTTGAGCTGACTGTAGCCTTGCCGATGAACTCGTCCTGATACACCGGATCAACTGCGCAGGATCCAAACTCAGACTCGAATCCGGTCACTCCAGAATTGTAAGTCTCATCATAATTAGCGCTGGCAGGCAAGACGAAAGAAAAGATCGCCAATTGCATTAAAATACTGCCGATAATCTTTTTGTTCATACGAATATTTTTAATATTATCGAATATTACCATAATTATAGCACGATTTTCACCATGTCAAACAGACAATAAAAAACAACCGAAAAACTTGGTCGTTTTTTACAGCCCTAGCATTCGGTAAACGCAGTGTTGAATCAGTCCTGGAAATCTGAAAAATCTTGCAAGGCCATATTTGAAAATATGCCATCTATCCGCTATACTGGGAATAATGAATGAAAATATTTTTTCCAACGAGATAGTCCCGCAAGAAATGCCCGGTCTTAAGCGACCGGATGATTTTTTAGATGCGAAAAAAACCGATGCTACCGTAGAAAAGATAGTTTCACCTGAAAAGAAAAAAATTATGGAGGCGGCACGCGAAGAACGCCGCGGTCTTTTGGAAAGATACCTTCTCAAGTTGAAAAAATCCGTAGCCGAAGCAAAAGAGGCCATAAATAAAAAGATACCTATGCAAGTGCAAGTTTTGGCATCGATGACGACGGAAGTCTCAACCATAGTGTTGTATGCGCAAGCCATCCGCGGAAAGAACTCGCTAAACGAAAAAATAAGCCCGAAGGAACGCCTTTTGGCTATATTAAGCGGAGGCCTTAACGATATCGCCAAGCTGCTCCTTGCTCTGGCTGCGACGACAGGCAACGCAGAATATGCCAAACTGGGTGCTACGGTTTACGGGGCTTCCTGGGTGACGTTACTGGCAAAAAATGGCCGGGAAATTTTGCACATCTTAAAATATATTGCAAATTGCTTCGAACTCAAGGAAGTTTCCGATTTAATGGCTAAGTCTGAAGAGACTTTAGAACAATACGGCTACGATAATCTAGAGAATATATTAGAGTTAGAGCCGACCGAACAATAAACTTATGGATATTCTACAACAAAAAATAGAATTGCAAGAACTGATCAACGACCTGGTAAGCCTCGGCGAAGACAAGGAAGAGCTGGATTTCTGGTCAGACTTTTTTGAAACATTGGATGACGAGGAGCGACAAAAGCTCTTCTCGAATCTCAGGAAAGAAAAAGAAGATCTAGAAAAACTGAAAAAATAATCTTAAAAAACACGCTGAAAGGTGTGTTTTTTTATGTCCTCGTTATTATTTTTCAAAAAGCATAGCTATCTATGCTTTTTTGTTTAGACTAAAACCCTAATTATTGACAAATTTCAACAAATGTGCTATTTTATTTTCTCTGGTCTTTAAATTTCAAAGCAGCACTACCTATATCAAGAGGGGGCACAAATGCACAGACATCTTGCTTCAAAATGTATCCACCGCTGCAAACGCAAACCCGACGCGAAATTCACTAAAAACCTGTACGCCGGCATTCTCGGCACACTGACAAGCGCGCACAACCTAAGACGCAACTTCACACTGTGGAAACACCTCATAACCGCCGGCCGGTCTGGCAATGAGGACATTCGTCTTGCATATCTTGCCAACATGGGGCTGCAGGCCATCTACCTTCTCGGTTTTTTTCTCCTGTGGTACTTCGGACGCCAATGGCTTTTTCCTACCTTCAATCCCATGAGTTATTGGGATATCAACGGCAATTTTTTCGAAAGCATAATAACCATTTCCACTCCGATTTTCCTCTATGCATTTTTTCTCGGGCAGCTTGACTGGTTCGGCAGTTCTGATGACTACGAAGAAAACACCGTCGTCGCCGAATCACTACCTTTCAAGTGGGCAGTCTCTCTCGGCGCTGGCGTCTTTGAAGAATTATCACACCGCGGCTACATGGTGTATGCCGGACTGATCATGGTGAGCGTGTTCAACCTTTATGCCAGCTGGATAATTCCTGCTGTCATTTTCCTGGTGGTTATGGGGGCACTTGCCAAGGCTGACGTCAGATTCGGCGTTTTCGTAATCACGCTCAGTTCTGTTGGTTATGGATTGTTCAGCATGCGGGATGCATATGGAGACAACATCATCCTGCGCTTTAATGCATTCATCCTGACATCATTCTCGATGCTTGCTGAAAACCAGCTGCTAACCTACTTGGTATTAGGCGGAGCGATGGCCATCTTTCTTGGCATCAATTTCCTAACTCCTTCTGAAAAACGGCGCTGGGATGCGAACTTACCCGAATACCTGCTTCGTATCAGCGCGTTCACAGCTTGGGCAGGCTACATCTTCCCTCTCGGCATCAAGATAGTCGCTAAGCTCCCCATCGTTCCCGCAGGCTCGGACTACTGGACAAAAATGCTTTACATCAGCGCCGTCCTCTGGTCCAATGCCAAATTCCGCGATGGACACAAATATCAAGGGTGTGCTGGCATGCTGAATTCTTACTTAATAGGATTCTACATGTTCTACATATGCTTCACTCACGGACTTCTGTACGCCGTGGTGGTGCACTTCATCTTCGATGCAGTATTGTTCTCTTCGGAACATGCGGTCGAAGTCATTAAGCGCCTCCCGTTTGTCAGAGCACGCAATTCATACTATCGTCCATAGACGAAAGCCCGGTCACCAAGAACCGGGCTTTTTTTGTTGACTTTCAGAGAGCTGGCGCGTTTAACGAAGCAAGCATTCACAGGGCTTGTTTTTCAAGATTTTTTTTTGTTCCTGAATAGTGTTTATGAAAATAGACTGCACCTTCGAACCACTGGCTAATTTCTTATCAAGCGGCGAACGATGCACATATCCTCGCCGGTCAAACTCAATCACTAACAGCTCGTGCCGCTCATAGAGCGCGCTCGTCTTGCCTGCCCAGCGCAAAGTTTCCGGATGGCGCGAATACCCGCCCTTTCCTCCATGTTTAGTCAGGATATTCCAAAGTCCGTGAAGCTCACGGTGTTCGGCAAGCAGGTGCTTGCGGCATAGATTTTTCGGATGGACATCCCAGATTCTCATATTAATAAATTTACGAGATAACCAACGGACAATTAAAAAATATGCCCATGGCAATTCCGCCATTTTAATTATATGATATAATGTAAGAAATAACCATTATGAAAAATACTTTTGGAAATCCAAAAATAATCGACTTTGCTGCTAAGAAATTAGAGGCTGAAAACGCGCGGGACGAGGCGTCGATCGAACGAATAAATGCAAGATTATCAGAGCTCAGGCACGGCATGAAAAAATACGCCGAATGGGCGCAAGAAGCCAGAAAACTTGGCGACGAAGAATCTGCCAAGCATTACGAAACAGAAGCCGCTGAAATTAATGACCTAATAATCAAAGGAGAAGAGCTTCTCGTCGAAGGCCACCTGCGTAGCATCCAGCGCTTAGAAGACGAAATCCTGAGACTTAATAAGGAATTAGCCGATGGCGAAAAAGAATTCAGGCTGGAACAAATCGAAGATGACATAGCCAGACTTCAATTCGACATTGACTTCCTTGAAGGCGATGATGAAATGGCTCCGGAAGAAAAAAAATTAAAAATCGACGAAATAAAAGACAGGATTACAGCCTTGGAGAATGAAAAACGCGAGCTGGAATAGTGCGGTTTAGAGTAATGGGATTTTTATATTTTCTAATGTCTCATAAAAAAAGTGCTGCCAAAAACAGGCAGCACCGGAGATCCAACACAATTGTTGGCGATTTTCAACTCTTCACAAGCGGTTGATTACGAAAAATCTTGTAAATGAGTATGAAATTAAAAATGAACATCAGGGCAATTGTCTTAACTTTCGCTTTCCAGTTAGCCTCCTTCCAGAACTTTTCTCTGTCTTCAATGCCGAGGTAGACATAAAACAGGTCAAGTTTTTCCTGAGGCTGCAAGCCTTCACCACAAAAAGAATGCCGCGTTTCATGATACATAGCGTCCTCCCTTCATCGTTGTTAAGACTCCGACTATTCATAAATGAATCCCATGTCTGAAATAAGTATACTCTTTTTGACATAACTTTCAAGAATTTGGCGATAATTCGCCATTCATTTTAATTTTGAAAAACGCTCTGCTACAATATTCGCGGATTTGCCACCACAAGAGTGCTAGTGGTGGCAAATCTTAAATAATCAATTCAGGCAGACTAACAGACAATCTCGACCTCATGAGAAAGAATGCCGTTCGCGCCCTTACTTAATAAAACAACGACTAGATCAGCATCCTACATTTTTCAATGACTGTCTCAATTGCATAGTCGCCGTTCGACAGTTGATTTACTGTCGGAGCGTCAATGGATGGAAGAAGAGGCAAAACTTCAAAAAGTAGATGTTTAGACACATTCGTCTTCAGAAGCCTGATGTTTGCCGACCGCAAGACACCAACCATAAGAATAGATTAACAAAAAACTGCTTTTTAAAGCAGTTTTTTATTTACACACAATAGTGAGGACGTTGGAAATTATTTTATGAATTATAACGTTACTGCTTATAACGATTTTTATAAATTATTGATGTAGCGACTATAAATATAACGATACAAGCAATTGTTGTTATAATCACGCTAACGTATTGCCCTCCGAAACCTGTTTGTGATAAATGTTTTATCAATATGCCTGAATAGGCCCAGACGAGTACCATGCCATAAGCAATATTTTTATCTTTGTGCATTCGTAATGTGCCTATCAGAGTGCCAACGAGCAAAACAATGCTTGTCCAAACATAATCAGCAACACCAAAACCATTCCAACCCTGACTGACTAAAAATACAGAGATATTGGCAATGGCTGCAACCGTAATCCAGCCAAAATAAACGCTAAATGGAGTGGCGACAAACAACCGCTCCTCTTTGGTGAGTTGCCCCAGGCGCACGATGTCAGAGATTTTGATAAGCAGTATCAGTATTATTGCCATGATGACTACTGATAAACCTATCAAATCATAGTGCCAGGCAAATATCCAAGATATATTAGCTAACGAGCTTAAGATAAAAAGCAGATTAATCCTCCTCAAAAGCCCCTCATTTTTTTGACCGATCATCTTCCCTGCTGGCAACAACTGATAAATAGTGTAGCCGGCTAGCAATAAATAAATTAAGCCCCAGATGGAAAACGTTAGCCCGGCCGGAGCAAACAAATTTGGATAGGCATCTGATATCTCACCAGTAGAACGGTTATTAATTGGCAATCCATTGGCTAAAAAATTCACCACTATCATAGCCAGATAGCTTATCACTGTTATGATTTTTATCAACAGGCTGCTCATAAATTTAGATTAATAATATTTATTTAAAAATAGCAACTATTGATGTAATAAGTATAACACCGGTTATTATTAAAGCATACATAAAACTAAAAACGAAGCTAAAATTAGCTTCGTTTTTAGTTTTTTCACTGTCAGCAGCGTTTGAATGGAACACTTTGGAATAAGAAATATTAAAATGGAGGTCCATTGTTAGCTTATTTGGTAACCTTCTTTAATTGCAAAAGCAGACAATTGCTTAATATCAACTACCCCACCATCAATGACCGCATTGTAAATTACAAAACTTGGCAAATCAATCTTCCTGTCTTTAACTATTTTTTTAAGTTCAAGTATCTTTTCTCGTCTAACATCATTCAACCCTGCAACTACTTTTTTCATAAACCTATTACTGACACCATCCATTGATTTCATAAACCAAATATCTATATTCCACTTTTTACCATTAAACAAAGTTTTCAATCCAAGATAATAGCCTTTTGGAAAACCCCTCTTGCGACGTTTAACAAAATCATAAAATAAATAACCACGAAAAGCATTCTGCAATATTAACTCATTTAAGCATTGCATTGCCCTCTCCTTACTGAATTGCTTATCAATAACATAAACATCGATATCACCATCAACCATCAAATCCAGCTCATAGCTTCCTCGCTTGTGAACATATCCATATTTATTTAGCAGCTCTATCAATTTTGTTTTCTTCAACAATAAATCAGCCTCCTTTTTTACCTGTTTGGATAATATTTGTAATTCATTTTTCATATAAACATTATACCACGAGCTCCATTAGCCAAAAATAGTGGAACTAAAAATAGCTCTAAATTAGAGCTATTTTCAATTTGCACGGGGTGAAGGAATCGAACCCTCGCCATAGGTTTTGGAGACCCACGTACTACCATTATACTAACCCCGCCTACGCCCTTGGGCTTCGGCGTGGCGCTGCCCGCCTTTTCGCTGAACCCGTTGGGCAAAAGCCGTCTACGGTTAAATAGACGGCTCTGAATATGCTATTTGGTTTCTTTGTGGTTGGTGTGTTTCTTGCAGTGCTTGCAGAACTTCTGCATCTCTAGACGCGCCTTCAGAGTCTTCTTATTTTTACGTGAAAAATAATTGACCGTCTTGCACTCAGTGCACTCCAACTTGATCATGTTGTCTTGGCTCATAGTGTTTTCGGTTATTATATTCAAGTGGGCATTGTTGCCGGCGCGACGCCGAAGGTAACTAGCAACCTGCTTGCATGAAATGTGGGCCGAGCATGATTCGAACATGCGAAGGCGAAAGCCAGCAGATTTACAGTCTGCCCCAGTTGACCGCTTTGGTATCGACCCATTATTTGATTATCAATTTATCGACCCTTAAAAAAACGTGAGCCGACGTCGAGGATTGAACTCGAGACCCCTTCCTTACCATGGAAGTGCTCTACCGCTGAGCTACGTCGGCAAATGTTATGTAAAACTACGTCGGCAAAATAAAAATTTTCAATCTTCAATTTTCAACCCGGTCGGATTAACTACGGAGGCGGGTCGATTATTGATAATTGAAAATTACCAACATCTCTATATTTCGTCTATTCTCTGCTTGAATTCGGCTAATTTTTGGTTCTCCGGATTCACTTTTGACAAGCGGTCATAGGCGTTTAGGGCCAAGACTTTGTCCTTTATAATTATACTGATTTCTATTGCTGTGTCAAGATAGCGCGGGCTGTTCTGCTCTAATTTCAGGGCTTTTTGGATATATTCGGAAGCACCGAAGAAATCCTTAGTTTCTTGGCTGATATTAGCCAAATTGTAGAAGGTCTGAGCACGCTGGTTGTTGATTTCCAACGATTTCAAGTAGTCTTCCTTGGCTAAATCCAGGTTGCCTGAGGCACGAGCAACCAAAGCCAGGTCCTCGTAAACCTCTTCATCATCAGCTTTGAGCTTCAAAATATGCTCAAAAGTCTGCTTAGCCTCCTCATAATCCTTCTTATCCACATAGACATGGCCCAGAAGCTTAAACGCCCTGATATTCTTACTATCCAGACTAATAATCTCGATCAGACGCTTCTCTGCTGCCAAATAATCCTCAGAGCGGACCAATTCCTCGATCTCGGTAAAAAGCAACGCGATCTTCTTTTCGACATCTTCAGCCGTAATCGGCTGTTCGGTCCTATATTTTTCTTTCAAATCGTGGAGCTTGCCATAAAGACCTTTTGTCATCTCGGCCAACCAGCCCAGGATCGGGCGGAAGACGCGGGCGACTTTCGCATACCATCGTAAAACCTTGCGTTTCAAGCGATTGCTCAAGATGCGCTCCTTGAAGCGAGCCTCCTTTTCCGCAGGTATATTATCCACGTCCAAACTAGCCAAGGCAGGAAATTTGCGGATTGCAATTGCTGCCATGAAGCCGAAACTGAGGATTAATAATACTAATGGTATGATGTCGTACATAATGTTTTATATCTGATACTTGGGGGTGCCGTAGCAGCCAGCGCTGCCGAAAATCTTTATCTTCTCTGTTGCCACCTTCTCTATGGCCTCAATGGTCGGTGCAAGCAGTTTGCGCGGATCGGTTTCGTCAGGGTGTTCCTGACAATTCTTAATCAAGGCTTGGCAGAAAGCCACCTTGATGTCCGTGCCGATATTTATAATATCCACGCCGCCCTTTATGGCCTCAATTACCTCTTTAGGGTCATTGCCTGAGCCACCATGGAGGACGAACGGAATCTTAACCTTTTCTGTAATTTTACGCAAGAGCTCGAAATCTATGGCTTCATTGGTGTAAGCGCCATGAGCCGTACCAATAGCCGCGGCAATGGTGTCCACGCCAGACTCCTCGACGAAGCGTATCACGTCCTCGACCGAAGCTTTAGGGATCTCAATCTGACCGCCGACCGAACCGTGGCCGCCGACCATCGCGCCGACTTCGCCCTGGACCCAGACTCCCTTCGGACGGGCGAACTCTACCACCTGCTTGGTTATCTTGATATTCTCGTCCAGAGGCATACTTGAGGCGTCGATGTGAACCGAAGTAAAACCAGCATTAATGCACTCAATGACGGACGCAAAGCTCGTACCGTGATCCAAATGCAGAGCGATTGGAATCTGGGTAGCCACATTCTTTGCTACCGTTGAGACAATGTGAGTAACCACTTTCAAGCCAAGATATTTGATTGTGCTCTCTGAAACCTGAATGATAATCGGCGAGCAAGTATTCTGCGCAGCATGAGTAACACCCAGCGCTGTCTCGACGTTATGGATATTGAATGAGCCGACGGCGTACTTCCTTTTCCTGGCGTCTTCGACAATACTCTTGATATGTACCAACATAATTGTTTCAGATTATTTTTTACTTGATGCCAACATGGCTTTAGCGACCTTGCAGAACTCTTCCGCGTTAAGGCTGGCTCCGCCGACCAAGAGACCGTCGATGTTTTCCAGATCGACAAAATCCTTGACGATCTTGCTGGAGATGCTGCCGCCGTAGATGATCTTGAAATTATTGCTCGAAACCTGTGGGCCGAACATGTCGTTCAATGTCAATTTTATTATCTTGTGAGCGTAAACCGCTTCTTCCGGTTCGATGGCAATGCCGGAACCGATAGCCCAGATTGGTTCGTAAGCGATAATGACCTGTTGATTTTCCAAAAGGCTGATACCGCCTAGTGATTGCTGGAGCTGATGGACCAAGACGAAGTCACGTCGATCGGTCTTACGTTCATCCTCGTTCTCACCGATGCAGACGATCGGCGTTATGCCATCGGTATTCAAAACTGCTTTCAATTTCTGATGGATCATCTCGTAATTTTCCAGCATGTACTTGCGGCGCTCAGAGTGCCCGATGATAGCGTATTCGCAGCCGGCTTCCAAAACCATGCTTGGAGAAACCTCGCCGGTGTAAGCACCTTGCTGCTCCCAGAAGACATCCTGGCTGCCGATGACGATCGGGGTGTCTTTTAGAATCTTCTTAACCTCGATTATGGACATGAAATTCGGACAGACGACGACGCTCCCTTTCTTGAAGACTTTGCAATAGTTTTTCAAATCATTTGCCAGATCGATGCTCTCCTTAAGGGAAAGTTTCATCTTCCAGTTGGCAATCACGATCTTGTTCTTGCTGCTTTTTACGCTCTCCATAGATATTTTATTAATTATTACTCTTGTTTACTAATCATTATAGCACTCTTTTGGGCTATTACCAGCCATAATTGGCATAAGTCCAACCGACCAGGTTGTGTGTTTCAGTAAAGCGGCTGGCATCGCTATCCGCTCCTAAAACCACGGAAATCACCATCTTGCGGTCCTGGTTGGCGAACTTACCGACAAAACAATAGCCAGCGCTGTTGGTGTGTCCGGTCTTACCTCCGAGTAAGGATAGCCCCCCGGTCAAATCACGTGCCAAAAGGTCATCGGTACTTTCAAACTTTACTACGCGTCCGCCCAAAGTTTTGATCTGGCTGGCTTCAGTCAGGGTTGCATCCATGATATCCTTCTGTCCTAAAGCGGTTTTAGCCATAAGCGCCACTTCCTTGGCCGTGGAGCTGTTCAAGTCGTTCAAGCCTACTTCATCATAAAAAACCGAATGCTCAAGCCCGAGGTCGCGCATCTTCTCATTCATAGCTGCTACAAACTCCTGCTCGGTTAGGCCGGTCGAATTAGCCAAAGCCACGGTCTCGCTGTTGCCCGAAGCTACTAGGCTGAGATGAAAAAGATCGCGGACGCGGACGCGCTCACCTTCAAATAGATAAATCTTGCCTCCTTCCCGCCGATCGCTCGCTTTCATCTTGTAAACTTTTTCCCATCCTGGGTTGTGATCCAGGAAAACCATTGCAGTCACCAACTTGGTGATGCTGGCGATCGGTCCTGGCTGATCCGCGTTCTTGGCATAGAGCACACCTTCGCTCGCCAAGTCGATCACGACGGCCGAGCTGGCGCTGGTGATCTCTTCGGTGGACGAAGCGCCGATGAACATGGGGGGACGTGCTGCAGCTGCTGGCAAGCCGTTACCCTGAGACAAACGCACGTTGTGCAGACTGTTCCCTGTCAGCGCCAAGACGGTGCGGCCGAAGAGTTGCTCACTCGACCAATGCACGAAATCGTCGACGTGGCGCTTTTCAACGTACGGCAAATCAACCGATTTGGGAAAGTGCCAATCGGCGCAATGCAAATTTATACTAAAGAAAAAAAAGGAAGATAGAACTCCTCCGATAATTGACAAAAAAAACATTATCCAAAAATTCTAAACCGATACTTCGGGCTGATCCAACATCCGATCAATCGTGTCGTCTTTACTTAATCGTTCATAGTCCGGCAAATCCTTAACGTCGTTCAAACCCAGGAAGCGGACAAAATCCAGGGTAACGGCATAATACGTCTCGTGCTTGGCCTTATCCGGCTTGGCTTCGATTAGGCCGCGCAGCAAAAGGTTTCTTAAGATCAAGCTGCAGTTTATGCCGCGGATGCGGTCGATATCCAGCTTGGCGATTGGGCCGCGATAGGCGATGATGGTCAGCGTCTCCAAGCTCGGTCGCGACAGTTCGCCGGTCGTCTCGTCCTTGATGAAATCCTGGATCAATTTGGCGTTCTCTGGCGCGCTCACCATCTGCAAGCTGTTGCCGTTGCGAATAATCTGCATACCGCCTCCATTCTCCTTGTAGGCGGCGATCATCTCTTCGCCGGAAACCTCGATCTCATCGACCGAAACTTCGATCAGGTCAGCTAAGCTCTTCAAAGTCATAGCCTTAGCCGAGATGAAGAGCAATGATTCTATTTGTGATTTTATATTACCCATACAATATTTTAACTTTCAAAATTCAAATTTATTATCTACTGAATACGATCCAGTTTTATTTTTTAATATAATCGCACTCCATACTTCTTAAGCAAACTGCCGAGTAGTCATCCATACTCTTGGAAGAGATGCAGTCCGTACCGCTCAGTTTGTTTTTCTCGTATTCAAGGAATTTCTCAACATCCTTTTCAAGATTATTCTTATTGATCGCAGCGAAGTTGCAGCTATATACTTGTCTTAACACGCAGTCGCTGTCATTGCTGCACCTCTTTAACAAGTCGGAGTTAGTGCCGTCGGCGTGCTGGAGATAGCCAGGATTCGGGATAATAGGAGGCGTGGCTGGCAAAAATTTGTTCTCTTCCATTTTGCCATAAAAATCCAGAGTGCTTAAATCGAAACTTTTTGAATCGATATTTTCCATCTTCCTGCCATAGTGATACACGGAATTCTTGTCCTTTGCATAACCTCGGCCGAGCTCCTGAAATGTTGCGACATCGGCACCCACGACCTCCCAGGCATCGCTCCTATTCCAAAATGTGCAATATTTTATTGCATTGCCTTTTATAATGTACTTTTCCGCGTTGTGGCAACCAATCTGAGCCGTTGTCCATTCAATACTGTCATATAGACGTATTGCGGAAAAGCCGCCTATAAAAGCTGCAAATAAAATGATCACCAAAATATAATACTTAATCAAATCCAGCTTCTTTGTCAAAAATATATTTACGAAAGACAAGGTGACAAATATTATCACGGCAGCTGGCAAAAGAAACATGACAACCTTCATATATACCGCAGTCACGCTCACATGCAGCCCTGGTATATTATCAGAAGTTGAATCCAACGGGGTCAGCCATTCCAACAAAAAGAAAAAAGCGAAAGAAGAAACCAACCCGATTAAGACAATCTTTAAACTTTTCATTTAAATAAGAATATATTTTTACCACACTACCTTACAAAAACTATTGCAAACAATCCATTATCTAGCCAACATGAGCAATGATTCTATTTGTGATTTTATATTTGTCATAACAAAATAAAAAGTTTAAATAACTGATAAACAGCTACTAGAAAAAATAGTAAAAAACAAATTATTCCAGTAATCTTGATTATCGGTGCTAAATACTTCAGGCACTCTTCGGGATTAACTATGACTGGATATGCTATTGATACAATCAAGAATTCCAAAACTCTAAACAGCAAAGACAAGTTATCTTTTCCATTAAAACTTCCTGATAAATCCCTTCTAAGTAACGAAATAAGGATTAATAGTAATGAAAAAGCGAACCACAAAGCCCTTCTTCTTCTTTTATACTTCAAAACATCTGTTTCATGTTCTTTTGAATTATAAAAAAAATTCACCGGCATTATTATATCTTGCTTATTTCAATATCGCCGAACAGCTCGCCTTGGGTGGCGTCGACTTGACGCATGCGCACCAGTTCGAGCATGGCCAGAAAGCTTACGATGATCTCAGTCTTATTCTCCGCCTTTTCGATCAGCTGGTTAAAGCCGAATTTAACACGCTCCAATAGCCGCTGCTCGATTTGCAGTATCTTCTCTTCGATATTGATCTTGCGCTCCAACACTGCTTCTTCCAAAACTTTCTGCGCTGGCATCAGTCGCATAATCAACTCGCTGAAAACCGTAGACAAAAGATTCTTGTCTACATTTTTCGGCGCGCTGAACTGCTTGTCGACAAAAATCGGCGCTTTGCGATTGAATGGGCGGGCGAACATGAAACGCTTCTTGCCGATCATAGCCTGGATAACTTTCGAAGCCTCGACGAATTCCTGATACATCTTGAGCTGATGCTCCAACTCGGCGATCTCTTCCTCTTCTTCCGGATACAAGTATGGCAGCAGTGCTTTAGACTTGATTAAAAGCAGGCGTGCGGCCACGACTAAAAAATCAGCCATGTGCTCAGGATCAAGCACGGCTAACGTTTTTATGTGCTCCATATATTGATCCGCCACTTTGGCCAAACTGACCTGAGTGATGTCGAGTTCTTCCTTCTCGATGAGCTGCATCAGAAGTGAAAGCGGACCTTCAAATTTGTCTAACTTTAAGATCATTAAATAATTCTGAATTTATAATTTTGAATTTTGAATCAATTTAGAATGATTAATGTTTTAAAATTAAGACATTAAAAATTCAATTTAAATTAAAAATTCTGATTTATTTTTTCTTTACGATTTTTTTCGCCGCTGGCTTACTATTCGCATTCAAAGCTTTCTTAACTATCTTCACATCCTTTTTAACTTCTTTCTTAACCTGTTTTTTCACCTTTTTAACTATTCTCTTCACGCCGAATTTGGCTAAAAGCGCCTGCTCATGCTTGATGAAATCTTTGACCGCCAGCTCAACAGAATGATTGGCACTGCCAGAGGAAAAAACTGCTTTTTTAGCCTTGGCCAGATTCTCATCAATGATCACTGGCAGCTTATGCAATCCGCCAAAAGCGGTCAAGGCCTGCTTTTTAACTTTGGCGACTTGAGCTACTGCTTCCTCACCCGGAATTTTAACTACCTTGATAGTCTTCTTAGCATGTTTGCCGATTGCTGTCTGCAATTTCTTCAGGTCTAGATTATGGTCGGCTGGTAAAAGCACTAAATAATAATCCTGATCAGCCTTAATCAGGAGCGATTTGGCAATCTCGTTCAACTTGCGTTTCATGGTCGAAGCGGCATCAAAAGCAGTATAAACCGTGCGATGAGACAAAACCTCATGCGGCACGCCTGCTTTTTCCAAATAAGCCAAAACCTTGGTCGGCAACGGGGCCGGCTTCTTGGTCTTTTGCCAATGTAAGGCAAAAG
>JAAXVE010000009.1 GCA_013335665.1 Candidatus Falkowiibacteriota bacterium | reverse complement strand
GCTCAGATTGGTGCATGATGTCACCGCCTATATTTTCTATGTGACGCATGACTACAACAGGCATCACAAGCATCCGCAGCGTAGCGATAGATAACATTCTGCGGATGGTTTGTAATTACTAAAACCCAGCCCAAAAGACATTCTTAGTATTTTGAATTTCTTTTGTTGTGACCAGTTTTCCATTTTCTAAAATTTCAATCTGCCTAAATCCAAATCCAGCCAAAAGACCCTCTATTGTTTTTACTCCTTTTTCATCTAACTGCTTAGTCAAATCCGAAGGACTCACTTGATATTTTTCCTGCATAAATACTTTGTCAGTAAATTTTTCAACAAATTTTGAGCTTGGCTGATTTAAGTAATCATCAACTTGTTTTACAGTTATTTTATTTTTATCCTGTATGTCGAATTTGATAACAGTTCTCATTGGTTCTTGAACCAGCATTCTATACAACAAATTATATTCAAAAAAATCTGAATCAACTTTCATATCTGGTTCTAATTGCTTATTAAGTGTTTGAATAAAGACTTGTCTACCGTCTTTGTCTGCACCTAGAAAACCGATTTCGTTACTGTGCCTTATAAAATTCTGATAAAAGACAACGCCAATAAAAGCAATGAATAATATCGGGTAGAGAACTTTGGTCTTAAAATTTTCGTTCATACTATATTAATAATTTTATATCAAAAAGGGTCTCCCAACACAGTTAATTACACCCTTTCGAATGCACGCCTAGATAGCGAAAACTGGTCAGGAGACCGTCTCTGCTATCTAGGGCTTATTACCATGCCCAGTAAACTGCTGGGTTTAGGCACATGAATTGTTATTGTAAGCCTACCATTAGATTGTGCAAAAATCAATATAATTGGAATAAAAGGCAAAACAAAAAGCAGTGGGGTAAACCACTGCTTTTGCCAATTTAGACCCCAGAATAGGCCTTTTAAGGCACTAGGGTCTGCACGATACTAAATTGTGTTGGCGGAGAGAGAGGGATTCGAACCCTCGGACCCCGTGAAGAGTCAACATCTTAGCAGGATGCTCCTTTCAACCACTCAGGCATCTCTCCGAATCTTGCTTTTTCTAAATATAGCTAGTTTTACACAAAAATAACCAAAATACTTGGTTATTTAGGGATATACATATATTAATATATCCGTAAGGTTTTGTAAACCCTACCCTCTCAACAAAGTTAAGGCGCAGACAGACTTAGCGCCTGCGGCCTTTAATGCCTTGGCACACTCAATCATAGTTCCGCCAGTCGTTACCACGTCATCAACCAAGAGTATGTGCTTATTCTTTATTTCCTGCCTCTTATTAACTTCAAAATGGTCAGCCAGATTCTTTAACCGTTCTTCCCTGCTAAGCATGGCTTGCGGCTTCGAACTCTTAATTCTTTGTAAAAGGCGGGGCTCGAAACTCCAGCCAAAATGCTGAGCCAAAGGTTGTGCTAAGAGAGCGGATTGATTAAAACCTCGCCAGCAATATCTGTGCCAATGAAGTGGCACCGGCACCACGCAGACGTTCTTCGGCAATGCTTCGTTTATTCTTTTTTCAAGCACAAACTCGATCAACAGTTCTGCCGCTGTTTCACCTGCCTTTGAAATAAATTCATACTTGATTCTCTTGACCAGAGCGACTGCTGGCTTCTGTTTATAGCTATAAGCGGCCCAGCAATGGCGCAGAGGCGCCGTTTCGCGGCAAATCCAGCACGACTCACCATTCTCGTTAGGCTTGCCGCAGACAAGACAGTCCTGATTCGGACGGAACCATAATGACCCCTTGCATGCAGCACATAGCCATTCGCCGCGCCGTCCGCACTCCAGACAAACCGGAGGAAAAACAAAATCAAAAAGGCAAGACAGGGATTTCCCGATCTTGCCTTTTAGTATCTCTATTCTTTTATTGCTGTTTATTGCCCCATCTGGCCTCATCGACTTTCCAGGCATTACCTTCTTTTATTAGGTTTATTTCCAAGGACTGGCCGTAACTGGCTGCCGCTGCTCCCGAACCGACCTCCCTGCGCTGTAGCTGGATCACAGCCTTGGCCTTTCCTCCTGCATTATCGAAAGTTGTCATCTTCTTAGTAATCGCTTTGGAGGTGATTCCAAAATAATTAACGGCTCCAGTCTGCTTAAGCTTCAACTCTTTCACGTATTGTATTGACCAATTTTTCATGCGCTCTGTCATAAAGAGCTCCAAGTCGGTCATGTTCTGAAAATTCGAGTGATTGGAATAGCTGCCGAATCTTTCAGCAAAGCTGGTAGCCAAGCGCAGGACACCCTCTTCATTCAGCTCCTCCTGGGTAGCCGGCTTCAGATTGAAAACTTTGGGAGGCTCGACAACTATCGATGATGTAGCCACCGTCTTGGTTGCCGCTGCCGGTGCGGCAGGTTCCTGCTTCTTGTTCTTGAAGAAAAAAAGGAAGTAAATGATTAAGAGGATCGCGAGCAAGCCCAGCACGATAAATAGTATTCCGATATAACGACGGTTCATATGTTTTCTGGCGAATGACGCCCTATTTTAATTACAAATCAATATTCATGTCATGAACAGAAGCCTCCCCATCCTTCATGCTCGCAGCAAACTCCCTCTTGGCTTCTTCGATCTCCAGCAACTGCTTCGGGTCGGTGGTGATCAGCTGATCCTCGGTGTACGAAGCAACCACCTTGATAGCCGCGTGGCGCGGACCAGCGAAGAAGATGCCTTCACCGACACCGCATTCCATAAGCAGGTATTTCTCACCTTCGGTCAAACTGAAAGTTTTGGCGATGATATCTATCGAGGCCGGCGATTGCTTAAGCAACAGCTGTAATGAAGAGTTGGTCACGATGGCTTGCCCGTAAGGCGAGCGCAAAAAGTCATTAACGTCTTGAGTAATCGTAGTAACGCCCAGATAATATTTGCGGCAACGTTTGACTAAAGCGAAAATAAACTTGGCCGAATCTTCATGCTGCATCATCCACCAAGCTTCGTCAATAACCAAGATGCGGCGCTTTGTCTCAGAACGGACAATGTTCCAAATGTAGTTGACGATAGTGTATATGGCCATCGGGCGCAACTCGTCTTCCAAGTCGCGGACCGAGAAGGTTACCATCAGGTTATCCATCTTCACGTTGGTTGGGTTGTTCAGCAAGCCGGCAAAAGTACCCTCGGTGTACTTCTTGAGGCGCATAACCAGATCGGCTGAGCCGTCCATACCTTCGAGTATTTCCTGAAAATCTTGCAAAATCGGCGGTTCGACTTGCGACAAATCGGCATCAGCCGTGATGTCTTTTTTGGCGTAAGTTTCCAGCAAGGCACGATCAACGATCGAATCCTCTTCCGTGGTCAAGGCGCCCAACATCAACTTGAGCAAACCCTTAACCGTAATAACGGCACTGCGGATAATATCTTCGGCGCGCGCATCACCGCCGATGGCACGTGGCAAATCGAAAGGATTGATCTTGTTGTCGCTCGACAATGAAATGTTAATATAGGTACCACCGACCGCATCGGACAAATGCTTGTACTCGTACTCCGGATCGATAATAATCACCTCTGTGCCCATCATCAAACTGCGCAGCACCTCAAGCTTAACCGTATAACTTTTACCAGAACCAGAGGTAGCAAAGACGACTGAGTTGGCATTCTGCAAGCTGAAACGGTCGAACAGAATCAAACTGTTATTGTGGCGATTAATGCCATAAAGGATACCATTGTCCGTGGTCAGCTCTGAAGACATGAAAGGAAAAGACGAAGCGACCGGAGAGGAGTTCATGTTAAAACAGATATACAGCTCGTCATTTGAGAGTGGCAGAGTAGAGTTGAAGCCCTGTTCGGCTTGGAAAAAAACTCGCTTTGAATAAACCAGTCTTGAGCCGAAAATGTTTTCTACTTCATCAGTCAGGTTGTCCAATTCCTCTTTGTTATTGGCGTAAAGCGTAACATAAAGGGCGAATTGGAAAAATTTCTCAGTTCCCTGGGTCAGGGCGTCGCGCAGAGCTTCAATATCGCGCAAAGCCGTCTCGCGCAAAGGATCACGGGCAGCACCCTTCTCGGCGTCGGCGATGATCTGGGCTTCCAGCGCACCCACTTTGTTTTTCAACTGCTTCAATATGACTCCAGCCTCGACCGGATAAAAGAACATGGCGATATCGAAAGTGGAATTCAAGTTAATGATCGGCGAAAACCAACCGACGCTGATATAGCGCGGGTAGTTGATTACGAACATGGTACGGACAAACTTCTCGCCCAAACGCAGATAATCCGAATTCACCTGGAAGCTAGCTGGAGCGATCAAGTCGCGAATGGAAACTATGCCGCGGCGGAAGGCTTTTTCCTGTTCTACCAGGTTGCGAGCCTCTTTGACTTCGCGCAAATTCTGCTCAGGCGAAAGCATGGTCTGTGGTTGTTCAGCCTTATCCTGATCTTTTGCTCCCGTGGGCTTGTTGGCCTCGCTTAAATTAAACATAACGAAATTATTCTGTAATTATCTATCGCCCCGAAACAGGGCTTATCCATTTATTAATACCTACTCCGTGACTCGTAATTTTTTAACATCAACTAACTTTTCGTGCGATGAAACTACCGGGTTGTAAGTGTTGTAATATAGCTCTACCAAGCTTTGCGTATCTAGTTCGACTGACTTTAAACCAATTGAGGCCAACCCTCCCATAGTATTTTCGACTCGCCTGGTCAGCTCGTGGCGTCGACGCAAAAACGTCTCGCGCTTCATTTTTACCAGATTCACCGGTTTGAAAGCCTCCTTCATCGAACTGAAAAATCCTTTCTGTTTGTCCGACAAAGGGTTGTAAGGCACCACCACATAAAAACGTTTGCTCATGATCTTACCCATCGATATCAATTCTGAAATATACTGTATATAATCACTGATCTGAATCTTCAAAAGCTCGTTTGTCTGTTCTTTTTCCTTTTGCCGCAAGCTGTGCAGATATTTTTCGATATCCAACTCACGTGACTGTATAACTATCTGCAAGGGAAAATCAATATTGTTTAAAAAGCTGACATACGAAGAAATGACTGCATTCTGCTCATCCTCACTCTTTAAAGAAAAATTTATGCTGGACACTAGCAAGACGGCACGCATAGTGCTGTCTTTCAAAATGACGGTATCGTCACGAATCTCAGCGATATCAAGATAATGCTGAGTCGACTTGGCTGTTTTTCCTCCTGCTTGTTGATTTGCCATATTTTATTTGCTAACGCCCTTCTCCGCGGTATGCGCCATTCGTGTCGACAATCAATGACATCTCATCGAGCCGGGAAGCGCCTAAAGCATACTCTTTGACAGGGACTGGTTCTTCAATTTTTAAATTCGGATCTTCAGCCTCAATAGAAGATTCCATATTGTCCACTTTCAGCCAAACTCGCAGACTCGGCCTTTTGAAAGTCTGAATAACATTCAAAAGGAAATAATGGAAAGGCCGGCCGTTCACTTTGACAAAAGCCAGAACGACCATGCAGACGAATACAATCAAAGAAAAAGTAATAAACGCTGCAAAGTCGAACAAACGATATAATATCGCCATTATCAGACAGGAGGCAAAAATGATAATGAATTGCCGTGTCGTGATCGGGCCGATTATTTTATCTTCAACATCAATAAATTGTGGTACGGTAAACTGTTGCATTCTAGAATCTTAAGTCTTGATTCAATTTCATTATAGCCTCAAATTCAGCTTGATTCAAACAATCCTCTTTCGCCTCGAATTTCTGAGAAATAAGCTGATCTATGCTGATCCGTTGGCTCAAAGCCGCCTGAGTCATGTTCAGATACAACTGATTCAACGGGCTTTGGCGCCAAGCCTTGATTCCTAAAAGACGTTTGGAATACTGCTCTTTTTCCAGCAACTTCAACTTCTCTTTTATCTTAGCCGTCGCCTCGTCAGCAACCCTGCTCAGACGGCGGAAGGAAATGGCGTCCAGGTAGCGCAATTCGTCAATTGGTCCCATGGTGCGCGGCGCTTTGACATCTTGCATCCGTGTTTTGTTCCCAATTGATGGCTTACTAAAAAAGAAGAAGCCTCTTTTGGTTGTCGTCTCGGGAGCCTGAGGCGGAACAACTGATGCCGTTGTTTCGCTGTCTGTCTTCGGTTGGACAGCTGCATTAGCCGATGAGTTCACCTCTGCCTCTGTCTTTCCTTGCCTCTCAGCGATTGCCTTAACCAGGTCATACTCGACATCACGAGCGCCGATCTCTTTCAGGACAGCCGTTCTATCGGAAGCCAATTTGTCTTCTGGCAAAATAATCCTTTTTGGCGCTTCCAGCTTCAGATCTCCATGATCAGGCTTAAAATTATCGGCCAGTGCCAGAATATTATCAACTTCGCCAGCATCCAAGCCCAATCCACCGGAAACGATTTCTTTGGACAAGGCTTCACGAACATCAATTTTATCGCGGATTCCACGCAAATAGCTGGCCAAAATCTGTGTAAAACGATCGACTAAGATCTGGCTAGAAAAGCTGATCTGTGCCTGCTTCAACAATGTCAGGACGTCCTCCTGGCTCTTTGATTCGTCCGGTTTTTCTTCTGCCGGTTCCATCTTGCTTGCTATCTGCTTTATTTCTTCTTCATCCTTGTCATTAAAATAATCAGCTTCTTGCTTTATTGGTTCATCAAGAGTAATCGGCAGAGCTGCTGGTGCCACGGCCACCGACTTAGCAGGAACAACAGCCGGCAGGTCGGACGGTTGAGCCTTTATTTCTTCTTGAGTTTCAGCAACGGACATAATATCAGCGACTTCTGACGCCAAAGAATCAGGCGACGGTGCTGCTAAACTATCAGATAAATGCTCAAGTTCTTCTGCTAATTCAATAACTTCAACTTCTGCCTCACTGTGATTTGCTGCCACGTCTGGCAATATATTAGGTTCAACCATTAAGGCAACATTGGCTGCTGGCGACTCTTCCTTATTCTTACGCCTACCACCCCTGCTGCTTTTTGGAATTTCTATAACGGTTTCTTCCTGTTCATCCGATTTTATAGCTAGCTCTTCCTCAGGCATAACTTCAGGTTCTTCTACAATGCTTTTGGGCGGTACGAAAATAAGATGGTCAGTCAGACCAAATAAGACTTTGTCGCGCAAATCTTTGGCAAGCGCTACGGACACATCCGGAGATAATTTAAAATTATTAAGCAAATAAGAATCCAAGTCGGAAATCTTAACTTCGCCAACTACTGCCATCATTACCAAGCTGGCCAAATTCACGTGATATTGGCTCTCCAGATTATCAAGCGCGGCCATGACGGCAGGCGACGATACGCGTTCGCGAACCTCGACCGGCAATTGGTTGAATTTTAAAATATAATCAAGGCTCATAAATACCATTCATAAACGCAATAAAGAATCTTAGCGATTCCGTATGCACTTTATTATCGATTGCATTTGCCAGTTTTTACTGGCCAAGTTTCCCTATTTCTTCCTCTATCGCCCGTCTTTCCATGCTGCCAGGAGCGTAGCGATTAGCCAGATCGTTTAACTCAGCCAAGCGATTAGCATTAGGATTTACTGGTATAGGCGCTGGCTCTGGAGGCGCTTCCGGCACATTGACTGGCTCAGGCGCCCCTACTGCTGGGACCACCTCAACAACCTCATCTTCCTGTTCCTCTTGTTCAGACTTGGCCATCGGTATGATGTACCACTGTTCTGGAGGTAATCCATTCATACTCTCTGGAAAATAACGAAGATTGCGATAGGTCTTGAATAGTGTGCCTAAAACCTCCCTTTCCTCAGCACTAAGTTTCTTGGTATTCTCCGAATTTGTCAGATACTCAGTCATTTTCAGATTATCAAAATTGCCGCCTCCGGATTTTTGAAAAAGATCTTTCAACCAATTCTCAATACTACCCTTAACCACCTTGCCAGATAGCATAATCTCATTCTTCGTAATATTTTCCTGGTTATCGGACAATGCTTTAATAAGCTCGTCCTTCAAACCGAAGTTATTGATCAAAAGATACACCAAAGCACCATTCAATACAGCAATATTCTCTTCCGAATTGTCTTCGAGATACAGTAAAAGCCCCTGGGAAAAAACGTTCAATGCTATCTGGGACTCGCCCTTGATGTCAAAATTCTCAACAAACTTATCAAGCCTTTTGTCGATTAAATCAAAAATATGATTTTCATAATCGGTTTTCAAGGAGTCTTCATATTCCAAATAATCATAATCATCTCCCTCTTGATCAACAATAAAATCCTTAGCTTTTAGCGTCGGCAGATAATGATCAAGCGGCAATAGTATTTTTCCCCAGAAATCAAGCACAAAGGCGTTTCTCGTATCCTCTGATTGGAATGTTTTTACGGCAAAATCATCAATTGTTTTACGGTCAAAATCATTAATGAAAAAAAGACTTAGAAGATCGCTAACCTCGTTCCTGGGTGCTTGATGCTTTTCTGCAAGAGACTTGATTTCCGTATACAAGGCTTCGCTATCAAAATAGTAGCTGACCTCATCAGGCATGCCTTCAAGCTTGCTATGAAATTGTTGATATTGTTGCGAGTCCATATTTATGGTTATAATAATCTATCCCTAAGATCTTCGGCATTTTTAGTTTTTGGGTCTTGCAATGCCTCTGGCAAATTAGCCTTGTTTTTGTCAAAACCTTCCAACAAAGCATCACGCTGTTCTTTGCTCCCCTTGGTTAATATTTCCCTTATATCTTCTTCTGTTAAACTCTTCATGGCCGCCAGCTTGGCAGGATTTGTATCAGCTGCACCAGGACCATATGCTTCTGTAAAGTTGCGCACACGGGCCAATTTTTCCAGAGCCTTGGTTGTACCATTGCTCTTCATGGCCGTATCAATAGACTTCTGAATATTGCTTGGCAATTCTTTGTATTCCTTAATGAACGACCCCATCTTCATGCCATCGGCAATCTGTTGGGCGATATCGGAATGATCAGAAGGAGAGAAGTCTGACAGCTTATAAGTACCGTTGTTGAAATTCTGTTGCATTTCATGCTGTGCTTCTCTAGCTGCACGTGTAAAGTCACCTGTTGCTGGATCCTTAAGCTTTGACTGGTCAACTAAGCGACTAGCTCCTTTAGCATGCCTATCAACCAATGCCTCGAACTGGCTTCCAAGCTGCTTGTCACCCCAACCTTTGGCATCACCAAGATAGTTATTATCTGCCTTGCTTGTGCCGCCGAGCCTATCCTGTAAAGTACTGCGCATCTCTAGTACTTTCTTTGTCGAAAGCAATCCACGGCTCATAGCCTCCATAGTGGCGGCCATTCTAACAATTGCTTTCTTGGAAGTATCATCCATCGTAGACAGCACCTCGCTATTACTATGATCTTTCATATTGCTTCTAGCTGTAGACACGTTGCTGGTGGCAATCTTGTCCATAATTCCCTGATAGCCAGTGTCGATATCTTGACGCCTGATTTTCGGACCAACGGTTTTAGCAATATTTCCTGTATTGGCTGCTCCCAGACCTGCAAGCCCAGCCGCCGCGCCAATTAGACCACCTCCTGCACCAACCATAGCAGAGACCGCTCCACCCGCTGCATACAAACCAATTTTTGCCCTTTTATTAAATTTGTCCTGCCTAGCCTGTTGAGTTTTGGCATTATTATCGTGGGCGGTTATCTGCTTATTAAGCTTAATGTTTTCACGTTTAACAAGCCTGTCTTTCATTTGATCATTTGTAAATGTCCTCGTCACGCCATTATGGGTGCTCTCCCAACCTCCAAGAGCATTCCTTGTATATGTGCGTCTGCCAAAGGCAATGCTTCTAGATTTCAAATGATTATCAACATTATCTTGATAATGAACACCGCCGTTATGTAGCTCTTGCAATTCTTTTTGACGAGCTGCCTTCAGGGCCAACTCGGCCTTGGCCTGATTGCCCCCACGATTATTCCACTTGTTTTTAACCCAATCAGTCGGCTGAACGACCATTTTTTGTTTAGTGTAGCCAATCATAGCTGCCATGCCCTGAGCTTGCTGAGCTATCCTGTCATTACGGTTTCCTTCCTTAACTTGCGACCGCACAGCCATGAATTGTTTAGCAGCACTAATACCAGTCCTATCCTGAATGCCACGATTAATTTTGTTTGAAGCCCAAGCCCGCCCTTGTTGAACCCTAGCCATGCCTTTGCCAGCCATAGAACCGGCTGCACCACCGACCTGCTGAGTCACCATCAAACCGGCTACTAGCAAGCCGATAACTATCACGAACTTCTGAAAATTCTCGCCACAAAAGAGCGCACCAACCCCAACACAAATTTCTTGCTTTTTATCTCCATATACTACATTCTGAGAACCCAAAGTGTCAGCGCTTTGAGTTGCGGACGTCAATGCGAGCCAAAGAAAAAAAGCAAGCAAGGGGCCGGCAATAAGCAGCTTGACGAAGTCCTCCCAAATCCTGTTAGTATATTTTTGCAACGCCGGAAAACCCCAGCCTAGAAAGACAAATGGTGAAAGTATGGTATATATCCACAGTAGTACGATTCTAACAACCAGAAAGCCCAATAGAACGATCAGGACGACCAAGGTGACCATCGAAGCTATCATTCCCATAATAATGCCTAATACTGTATCCCACTGCCTAACTGCCGCATCTCCATCAGTTACGGCTGATATACTGGTAGGACTTATCTGCAATATCTTATTAACTTGAAACATTTCTATAAACCACCCTCCTCCATTCTTAAAGGCGCTAACAAAGGTAAGCATCACGATTTGCGAAAAGTCAATCATCAAGCCGAAAATAGTACGGGAAAAATTGATCAATACAGCCATTATGATAAGCTTGGGAAGTACGCGCTTGTAGCTGTACTCTTCATAACGCAAGATTGTGGCAAAGGCAACTATCAAGAAAATCAGCACGAAGAACATGTTACACATGTCGCGCACGATCATCCAGCCATTTACGACAGTCGGCACGTTGATTATATCGCTATACTGCGCCACCTGAACGATCAGCCAAACCACAAGAGTGATCAGCATACCGACGGCTGACGTCACGACATATGCGATAAGACCGAGGAAAAGAGATATGACTCCAGCTATAGTACCAGATGCGAAAGCGCCTATTTTCGTGCCCACGTCTGCTGCTAAAACGTTGCTATCGGAAAAAAACACCCCTGCAGTCAATAAGATTAAGAACGACAGTATCTTCTTTTTGTTGACTCCTCTTTTAATTTTTCTCAATTGGTTGATCATTGGGTTTGATTGCCTGTTGGTTCAGGGCCTAATTGGCGGCCTAAAACGCGCTCGACTACTATTTTGCCAAAAAGTTTGGCGGACTTCCATGGATGAGTGTATATATACATATAGACTAACACATAACACAAAATCATCATGATTATTCCCCAGTACAGCAAGGAAACAAGGATTATGGCGGCGTCTCTCAATAACTTGGAACGTCCTTTCAGCATTCTCCTAATCCAGATGAAGTCAAGAACGAATATCGACAAACCGAAAGTCTCTATGACAGCCAGCCAGGCTGATCGTTCAACTCCGTCAAGGACGGTTTTTTCCAACAGTTCTTCTTTTTTATTCTTCATTTCCTCCTTAACTTTTTCTTTGGCTGACTTTTTCTGTTTAGCCCTTGCTTGCGCTTGTCTAAAAATACCACCATTATCATCCTCTTCCTCAAAATAGGCATCATCCTGCCCTGCCCTAGCCGCGGCCTGTTCTTGACGAAAGTTGACCGCTGCTAGCCGCTCATCAATGTCTTGCATATTATTAATTTGCCGTTACGCTCACAGTAGATGTCGGATTGGATGTAGCGGCACTTGGTGTTCCCCAGTTATCCATAATGGTTATGGTCGGTGTGGCCTGGCATGTGGCTAGTGGACAACTCGTGAAACCGCTGTGAGTGTATGAATGATAATACTCATGCGGATACGCAACGTTTGTTCTGTCGGAAAATTCTCCATTGATTATCGTCGGATTTGAACCATCGCCCCAATCAATCCTAATATGAATCAAAGGCAGCTGATTAACATCAACGTGCGTGTTGAAGGTTAGCTTGACCGGGCCGCTGCCGTTAATCGTATTCTTATCAACTGCGATATTCGAAATTATCGGCGTAATGCGGCAGTAATCATTGGGGTAAGCTGGGCGAGGGCCTGCTCCTGTGCCATTACACGGAAGCGCGTCAGTTGCTGCGTCCCAATATTCATCTGCATTAGCCCCGCGTTCATAATGACGAGTTGAGGGATTCCAAACCCAAACTCCATAATTCTTAGCAAACATTCTTTGAAGATTACTCATTGCAGGAACGTTGGTTGTTTCTGCCACGATAGTACTAGCCTGTGGCCAATCTGGCAACGGTGTCGTAATACAATCTTCATCATTATTACAGCCATAAGCAGGCGGATCATAGCTGCGAATATTTGGATTAGTCGAAGTCGCAATATTTAATTTGCCATAAGTATTATCATCAGACGGACCCCCGGCCTGAAAAGTACTTGTCGCGATTGTGCCAATAACATTATTTACACAAGTAGCTGCCGCACCACTGGTACAAGTTGGGGGCACGCACAAAGACGCAGTAGGTCCCGCACCTTGATGACACACTGTTGCAGTCGAGTTTGGTGCAGGAAGACCAGTTGAATCAGTTATGCAGTTGCACGTAGGAGACGAAGCTGGCGTGCAGCCGGCCTGGCAAACAGTCGCATAAACATCGATATTTGTAGTAGTTAAAGCAGAATTAATAGCAAGATAGCAATCATACTGGCCTGCAACACCACTAGCCATAATGTTACCAGGTGGAGTAGTCGGCGGGTCAACGGGATCTAAAAGAGTTGCTGGGTGCTGATTACATAAATCCATATTTTGCGTACTTGGAATCAAACTCACGCAAGTTTTGCCAGAATCTGAACAATGACCAACCTTTCCACATTTATCACCGACACAACTATAAGGCGATCCTGCACGCACTTCACTAGTTTCCAATTTAAAGGAGATTGGTTGACGACCTGCTTTCGTACTAGAATCCCAGTCGTACGGATTGCCCAAAGGTGAGGGGGGCACAGCCGAACCATAAGGCGCGTCATCCTGTTTGTACTCATAACCAAGTCCAACTGGAGTATAATTAGAATCAACACCCAACCTTCCCAGCCAAACCTTGTTCTCGCCATTCTCGCTGACCGTTTCGTAGAATTTTTTGCAAGGCAGATAGTCATACTTACTTGGATCAACAAGCTTATCATCTGCATGGGTTGAAGTTGCGCCTAAATCCAAAATTCTTACACCATTATCTATTTCTGAAGTAAAATTAGTTGGTGTGAGTGACCCGAGCTCAAGACCACGCCACTTCATTAAAGTCCCATTAAATTGATACCACGCGCCGCCACCGGTCTGACTACCTCCTGAAGTCACGGCCCACTCGTTATTAACCTCCCCTGGAATGTTATATTTTCTTGATGCTGGGAGACAATAAGTATAATAACGAGTCGTGCAAGACGTATCAAAGAAACCACAATGACAATTATCAACGTAAGTTTGAAGAAGATATCCTGCACCAACTGGGCAGTATGCATTTGTGCCATTAGCCGTAGAACCGTTAAAATCAAACAAATCAATACTTGGACCAAGCAAGCCAGGGAAACCAAATACTGAACTTATCATGCCGCCAGTTAAGAAAATATTTATAAAATCACCCCAAAAACACGACTTCTTCTTTGTGCGATAGGCAACTAACCCTGCGCTCCTTTTTTCAACATAACGATAGTTCCCATCAAGCTCAGCGCAATAATATGCAGGATACTTACCATCGTAACCCTTAAATGTATTTTCTCTGCCGAAAGTGTCGCCATTTACCTTATCGACTGGCCACCACATCAAACAAGCATTGTTCAAGCCAGGATAACGGTCATACTCCATACAATAACCTTTCCATCCATTATACGTAACGCCCTCATTATCCCTGTACTGACATGATAGAGCTTCTGACTTGGGGTACAGGCGGCAAGAGTCACCGACATAATTATTAGGCGCCGCATTCTTAATTTGAAGCGCTGGTTTGACTTTAACGTCATCGACAAAGAAATTTCCTTCTGCTCCAGGCGTTGAGATGATGCTAACCTCCATAATACTGCAGCCTGCGACAGTCGCAGCGGG
>JAAXVE010000188.1 GCA_013335665.1 Candidatus Falkowiibacteriota bacterium | reverse complement strand
CTGTAATTTTTATCTATAGGAATTTAGCCATTTATATATTTATACAATAAATGGCATGTGAAATTAACAAATCGTTACAATTTTAAATAGATTATAAAAAAAAATCAAAAAAAACTTTAATTTCAAAAAATATTTGTCAATTTACTTTAACTCTTTTTTACTTTATATTAGCACTATTTATTACAAAGTCAAGGAGTTTTTCTGCTTATCAAAAATAAAAATATTGTTGACAAAATTAAATAAAAATGTTTTAAAAAGTCAACTAACTTTATTTTGTCACGTTTCTTTGCGAACAGGCGCCATCAGCCCAAAGCCCAACTTTTGCTGCTTGAGCTTCGGCTTGGGCAGCTTTGAATTCTTTCTGATATTTGTAAGGAATATCGTAAGTATATTCGTAAGCATAGCCTTGCTTGATAGCTTCAAGATTGTAAAATAATCCGTCCTTAGTCCTGACGTAGCGCAATAAGCGACCGTACTTATCCTGGGAGTCCTGCGAGTCATCCGCTTCCAAAGAGACTTCCTGGCCACTTAAGAGTTTCTTGGCATTAGCCGAGGCCTCTTTTCCAAAGCATTCAACTGGCTTGCGTGGGTCAACGGTTTCTGGAGTATTGATGCCGATCAACCTGAGACGCTTAGTCTGACCATCAATCAAGACATCGACGGTATCGCCGTCTACTACTTTGACGACTTTATAATAGGGCGATTCGTTACCCTGCTTATCTACAATAGGTGCGGACAGTTCGCCATCAGCATTCTCTCGCTTCACTCTCTCATCATTTATCCTTGATATTTCTTTGGCCTGATCAACGGCGGAACCTAGCCTGTCATAATAATTCTCAGTCGTCTTGGCCGTGTCTTCGATCGCATTGGTGCAACCCGAAAGGATTATCAAAGAAGGCAGCAATAATAAATACTTTTTCATATGATTTAAGTATTGGCTTTATTTTTTACTCCCAAAAGGCTGCCGCAAGCTACTGCCAAGCGCCCGATCGGCCAAGCGGCTCGCAGTATCAGATATTGCCACAGGGGGTGCCATTTTTTAAAATACTTCAACATGCTATCTTGGAAATATTTTTGCGTCGTACCTCGCTTGACTTGTTTAAAACTTTGCCCGACAAAATCGATGCAATCAGTAACTGGTGTGTACCAAACCTCTAACCCTTTTTGGTAAACCTGCCGACAGTAATCGACTTCTTCAAACCAAATAAAATAACGCTCGTCAAGCAAACCAACCTGTTCAATGGTTGAACGTGGCATCATAAAAAAACCTCCTCGCACCGAGTCAACTTTAGCCGGTTGGTCATAATCGAAGTCATCGCGCAAATAATCCTTAAGCACATTTGGAAAAAGATGAGGCAACTTTAAAACTATCGCCAGCTGGTCAAGTAGACGAGGAAAGCGACGGACATGCTTTACTGTGGCACCATGCTCGCTAACGAGATGACAGCCAGCTACAGCTGCCTGAGTACTGACTCGCATCCACGCCAACATGTCTGACAAAGTATTAGGTAAAACGATCATGTCAGGGTTGAGCAGCAAGATGAATTCGGATGAACCGTTAATCTGCCTGATAGCCTGGTTATTCGCCCTGGCAAAACCAAAATTGTGTTTATTGGCAATGAGTCGGACTTGCGGAAATTCCGACTGCACCATTTCAACCGTACCATCGGCAGAATTATTGTCGACAACAAGTACTTCAATATCCGTTTTCACCGAAGAAGCCGCAACCGCTTCGAGCGATTTTTTCAGGTATTCCCTGCCGGTCATAAAACCAGTTATGTGTTTCTGCAGATTTGTTTTTTCCTGCAATGGCCAGCGTATTATTTTGAATCTGAATTAACCTCGTCAGAGAGTCATAGATATATTCATAAACTGAATATGTACCATTGCTGCTGTCAGTAGTCCGGTAAAGAAGCCCCTGGCTGTTGT
>JAAXVE010000187.1 GCA_013335665.1 Candidatus Falkowiibacteriota bacterium | reverse complement strand
ATATTACATCGGTAACGGAAATGAAGCAGCGCTTGTTTCGACATTCGCCAAGATGTCCGATACGGGAGATTACGTCTTTTTTGCGGTAAACTCAAAACATCCCAATTACGACTGCATCCGGAGTGTCGTTGACCAGCAGAATTATGTGGCCGAATTCGCCCTGCACGATTATCCGATCAGCGATGCGGACATCATGCAAAAAGGGCCCAAGGCCTGGGATGACATGCTCAATACGATCAACGTCTGCAAGTTCAACCTGGGCTTCTGCGCCATAGGCCTGTGCACCCATGCCTTCTATGAGGCAATCGACCATGCGGCCAACCGCAATGTATACGGCAAGTTCGTTACTGATTTCCCCCATGTAAAAAAGCTGATGACCGACGCCTATTGCCGCCTTGTTGCCATGAAACTCTTTGCGGAAAGGGCCAGTGATTACATGAGGCAGGCCAACGCCGAAGATCGTCGTTATCTCATGTACAACCCCATGGTGAAGATGAAGGTGACCCGCGAAGGTGAAGACGTTATGAATCTTCTTCACGAAGTCATTGCCGCCAAAGGATTCGAAAACGAACCATTCTTTGAAATCGCAAAAACTGAAATCCCGATGCTCCCCAAACTGGAAGGGACAGTCCATGTGAATATGGCGCTGGTCTTGAAATTCATGGCTAACTTTCTCTTCAATCCGAAGGAGTATCCCGAGGTGCCGCGCCGGGATGATCCGACAAATGATACCTTTCTCTTTGACCAGGGGCCAACGAGGGGGTTGGGCAAGATTCAGTTCCATGATTACAACATTGCCTACGACGCGTGTACGTTACCAAATGTCGAGATCTTCAAGGAGCAGATCAAGCTCTTCAAAAATATGCTCACGCAGGCGAAGCCGAGCAAAGAGCAATCGGAGGATATCGATTATCTGCTGGCTCTGGGTGAGATTCTGACGCTGGTCGCCTATGGCCAGCTTATCCTGGAAAACCGAAAGTTCTTTGATGTGGAAGATGATCTGGTCGATGAGATTTTTGATGTCATGGTGCGGGATTTCTCGAAATATGCCCTCAATATATATTCGAAACCCAGCAGCACGGATAAACAGCGCGAACTGGCCCTTACCATAATCAAACATCCCGTTACCAATCAGGAGCGCTTTCACCGGGTCTGGACTAACCACGTTTATGCCATGAAGGATCAATACACGATGCAGGATTAACTTTTCGAACAAGATAAAGGGAATAGAGGGAGAGCAGGCTTGACCCTGCTCTCCCTCAACAGTAAGCTCGCATAACATGAGTCATTACAAATAGCGAGCAAGAACAGTAGAAAATCGTTACTCACGCAATGACGCGACGACGCAACGAAAGTCTTTATAACAAAACCATTATTCATGGTTTTAAAACGTTGCGTCATTGCGTCATTACGTGAAGTTTTTATTATTTATCATCACAGTTACGGAGGAACACAATGAAACAGATCAATAAGGCGGCTGTACTGGGGGCCGGCGTGATGGGAGCTACAATCGCCGCGCATCTCGCCAATGCGGGAATTCAGGTCGTGCTCCTGGATATTGCATCGAAAGAAGCAAGCGATGCCGAAAAAAAGGCCGGATGTACCATACAAGATCCAAAGGTGCGTAACCGTATCGCTTTAGCAGGACTGGAAGGACTTAAGAAAATGAAGCCGGAACCATTTTATCTACCAGACTATTCAGAAAACATCACGGTAGGAAATTTCGATGACAACATGGAGGAGTTGCGCAGCTGCGACTGGGTTGTGGAGGTTGTCATCGAAAACATGGCGATCAAGAAGCAGCTTTTCTCCGAGAAGGTTGTACCCTATTTGAAGGAGGGTGCCATTCTCAGCACAAATACCAGCGGCCTTTCAATCAATGAAATGGCGGAATGCCTGCCGGAGAATATTCGCAAAAACCTGCTGGTAACCCATTTTTTCAACCCAC
>JAAXVE010000068.1 GCA_013335665.1 Candidatus Falkowiibacteriota bacterium | reverse complement strand
ACTTTTCTCGCATAACTTGGACGTCGATCAGGTTAATGACCAGGAGTTGCGCAGGCTTAAGGGCAACATCAAGCTTTACGAAATGCGCAGTCATGGGAATGAGAAGTTATCTTCTATGCTCAGAGACGGCTGTTTAGCACCTGAAATGCTGCGCTTGAAGATTGGCGCCCAAGTCATGTTCGTCAAGAACAATTTTGAAGCTGGTTATGTCAACGGTACGACCGGTGTGGTCGACGGATTCGACGAAGAAACGAAGATGCCGATCGTGTTGACTCATGCAGGCAAGCGGATCGTGGCCAAACCGGAGATGTGGATGGTCGGTGACGACGACACGATTTTGGCGAGCATCCGCCAGGTGCCTTTGCGCTTGGCCTGGGCTATCACCATTCACAAGAGCCAAGGTATGAGCTTAGACGCGGCCGAAATAGACTTGGGTCGATCTTTCGAGTTTGGTATGGGCTATGTGGCTTTGTCGCGCGTGCGCACCTTGGCTGGCATGCGCCTTTTGGGCTTGAATAATATGGCGCTCGAGGTTAACCCTGACATCTTAGCCGCGGACGAGGAATTGAAAGCGACGTCAGCCGCATTTGAAAAAGAAGTTTTGAAAAAGGAAGAAAAAGTAAAGGCGAAGGCGCCGCGCAAAAAGGTGAAGACAAAGGCGAGGCGATAGTCAGACTGGCTTGGCGCTTAGCGGGTTGGAGATATTATATTTAGATGTTAAGCTTAATGAGTTATCCTTTCGCTACTCTTGCCCGTCTTGGGCACGAGGCGGGGGCGAAGTAGAGTTGAATAGATGCCAAAAACCACCACAACCTTATTCGTTAATTATGTGAAATTATTTTTCGCCGTTTTAGTAATCGGCTATTTCGGCTATTACGCCGTTTCGTATACCGAATGGCATTTTATTGATAACTTGAACCTGATTATCCATGAGGCGGGTCACACGCTCTTTACGCCGTTCGGTGACAAACTTCACACTTTGGGCGGCAGCCTGTTGCAAATACTCATGCCTTTCTTGTTTGTCATTTATTTTTTCAACCGCGAACAATATTATTCAAGCACGATCATGCTATTTTGGGTTTCCCAGAATCTACTGAATGTCTCCATCTACGCTGGAGATGCAGTGCGGATGGAGTTGCCGCTTTTGGGAGGAGAGAACACTATTCACGACTGGAATCATTTACTGGAAGGCACGGGCTGGCTTAAATACGTTACCACGATTGAACATTCGTTCTATTATTCCGGCTTAGTCTTGCTACTGATTGCGGCTTATTACTCGATCAGTTTGTCGATCACTACGGTCAAAGTCACTGCTTCTAATCACGTGCCAAATAAGATCCGCAACCAGTCATATGACTAAATCTATAGTCATGCTTTTTATGCTCATTGGTTCGACTCTTGGCGCTTATCTGCCGACGTTGTTCGGCATTTCTACTTATTCTTTTACTTAGATTTTTACGAGAGCTACCGGCGGTATTTTTGTGATCTGGTGCACCTATCGGTTGTTTAGTTAGATTTTACTTAATATTAGTTATTAAATTTGAAAGGCATAACTGACCGTCTAGGTCGGTTTTTTGTTTGGAGTCAGGGTTTGTGTTGACAAAAACGTGATTTTATGTATAAATATAAAATTGGTCTTTTTTAAATCAGTGTTCTCAAACACATAAAAATAACGTTTCCTGGGAGGGGAAAATGGCACAAAATCGTAATGCGGCGCAGCGTCTGGAGCAAGCACTTGGGATGTGGGAGAATATCAATTTTATTCTCAGAATTACGGCAGAAACCAATGGGGCTAAGGGTTATGACAATCTTGAAATGGAGGACGTTTTTCTTCATGCCGATGAGTTGAGGGAAGAGCTGCTTAAATGCTACGAACAAACCCCAGATTTTGATCTTTTATCCAACCGCTTTTACGGAATTACGGATAATTACTTCAACACGATGGGGCATCTGGCAAATCTTCCCGTTGCTTTGCTTTCTTGGACAGCTTCGTCAAGGAGGGTTTACTCCTTGCCGAATAACCTACAAACCCTGCTTGAATGGACTTCGTTGGATGAATTGAAATGGAGCGATATCGAGTGGCCGCTCTCGTCTTTTTGTATTCGGTTGGAAAGGCCTTTGGTCGATTATGATGGCAAGAGGTATGATTTTCTTCTTTTTGCAAGGTATGATTCGATCGCCGAAGACGGCGCTGAGGAGAGTAATGCCACTGTCATGCTTTTTTCCGACCTCTATGATGGCTATTACGCGTTTACCGCAGCAGAGAGAAACGGTATAAGAATGGCGGTCAAAAAGAAGAAAAAGAAAGAGCTTTTACGTATTTATGGCAACAGAAGGTTGGTCGAGCCTGGAAGCTGGGCAACATCGCCGATAAAATCTTTCAATTTCTCCATAAGTGAAAACGAAGGAGCCATGATCAAGGATCGGGCAATAAGCTTCTATTGCAAAGAATCGCAAGAGAAGGTTCCGGCAAATTATCATGATGTCACCGACGCCGCTATTCACATCATCGTGGGACTGGTCCTGTATCTTGATTCGCTTGAAGAGGGTGAATCAGAAAAGCTTGTTTGGAAAAAACCGCCTTACGACAAGACAAAGAACCTGCGTCACATCGATAACGCGGCGCAGATCTGCGATGTGTTGTGCGTAACCAAGCTTAGCCAGCGTGATCATGATTTTCTGGCGGCTGTCAATGAGTTTGTCAGGATAAACGGTCACATGGGTATGCCTGTGCACTGGCGGCGCGGCCACTGGCGGCGTCCTTGGGGAACCAGGGGGATTCCTGGTTCTAAAAAAACCAAGCGGATCAGCCCGATCCTGGTAAACGCCGCCCTGATCGACGAATTCCTGGAAGCAGGGGTCCCTGTCGGTGCAAGTCATGCGTTTTGAGACACTTCTGAGGGGCATCGCAGCTGATGCCCTTTTTTTGTTGCCTAAAACAGTTGATTTTTATGTCAGTGTTTTTGATAAAGATTAGAAATAATCGTCTTGGTATTGTTCGATCGGCAATATTCTGCTTTACTGATTAATAATCATTCAAGAAAGTAAATCATTTAAAATAATCAAATGCCAAAAAACACCAAGAACGCGAAAAGCACCAAACCTTTGACTGAGGCCGAACTCGATAAGTTGGTCGGCTTAGGAACAAAAGAAGCGCAGAACAAGATCAAGCAGTTTATCAAGAACGAAAAGGATCCAGCCAAGCGCGATTTGGCCGAGAGGGCTTTGACCGCTTGTGAGGCCAGAGGCTTTGAGCCGAAGAACGCGAAAGAAGAGCAGGATTTCATCCTGTGTGAACTCATCGCGACGCGCGAGCAGGAGGTAGCAAAGTTGGAGGCTAAGACTGAACAGGTGCGTTTGGAATTGGAAAAGTTAGCGCTCGAGAAGAAAGTCCACGACCGCCTGATGTCAAAGAATAAGGATAGGCAGGAAGATTGGGGTTGCAGCTGCATTGATGATTTGCTGGAAGACGAGACCGGCAAGCTTGATGAGTTGGAGGGTGATATCGAATACGACAAGGCCTGGATCGATGAGGCCAAGAAGATGATTACGACTGCTCGCTACAAGGGCGGCATCCCGGCACAGTATATGGATCAGTATGATTTCGGTTTTGATGACGATTGCGACGATGATTGTTGTGGTGGCCGATGCGAACATCGCCATCACGACGATGCTGGTTGCTGTTGCTAACCATCACATTAAGCGAATAGTTTTATACTTTTTACAAAAGCGCTATTACGGCGCTTTTTTGTGCTTGAGATTGGTTTTGACTGTTTCGGCAGGCTGGAAATAGTAGGGAAAATGGGGTAAAATTAAGTTGATAGAGCTAATGTTTAATATCAAATATGGAAAATGTTGTAAATGCCGAGGAGAGGCTTTTAAAGATTGAGGAAGAGCTGCGGCTCGTAAAAGAGCGTAATGCCAAAGTTGAGACGGATAAGGCGTGGGAAACAAGCGGTTCCCGCATATTCGCTATTGCAGCGATTACTTACATTGTCGCTTCTATTGTAATGCTTTTGATTGGCACGGCAAATTATTATCTGAACGCCTTGATTCCGGTTGTCGGGTATTTGCTTTCGACACGTTCGCTGCCGGCAATCAAAGATTGGTGGATTAAGAAATATAAAAAATAACCATGGCAACAAAAAAACGGCCTTTCGTAACAGATTTCTATTATTTTACTGACATGTCTTGGATTAAGAAGTATCAGAACCAATGGATGGTTTTTGATGCGGCGGCTGAGGATTTGAGCACGGGCAAAACGCCGCGGGCGCAATATGCCAAGAACTTAGTCGACCTTTTGGCCAAGGCAGAGAAGATGCGCTCACCAATGTTTTTGTTTGTCGAGCCGACTGCAGCTGGCATCTTCGTGCCAGTAACACTGGTAAACGGGGAGTACGCGATCACTGTTTTGGCCACGCCGGATAGCGGGGCACAGGTGGCTTGTTTCAATGGTGAGCTGGCCGCACCGTTAGGCATAGATATTAGCAAGTTAAAGAAGGCTAAGAGTTTTGAGGGACCAGGCAAGTTCATGGTTGATTCGTACCCGGTTAAGCTCGAGGTTTTTGTTGGCAAAGCCAAAGAGGGTAGACGCGTAACAGTCGATTTCCTGAGAGCGAAGGATGCGGCCACTCTGCTTGGCTGGGGTGCATTCTTCGGGACGCATGAAGTGCATTTTAGCCCAGAATATGGGATTAAATACAGATTGCTTAATTAAAGCTTAAGATCTAATGAGTAATATACAATTAATTATTATCGCTATCTTTTTATTAGTGAATCTTGTCTCATTTGTCATTATGCTGACTGACAAGATTAAATCAGCTCGCCCGGGAGCAGCTCGCATTTCCGAGGGCATGATGTTTTTCCTTGCCTCAGCCTTCGGCAGTATTGGTATCTATGCCGGCATGTTCGCCTTCCGCCACAAGACGCGCAAATGGTATTTTCTTATTGGCATGCCTTTGCTTATTTTACAGAACGCCGCCTTGGCTTATCTGATTTATGCTTACTTAATTCAAATGCAAAATATATGAATACATACAATTGGTACCAAACTTTAATCAAGCCAGCGTGGGCGCCCCCGTCATGGCTTTTCGGGCCTGTCTGGTCCGTTTTGTATACGATTTTCTT
>JAAXVE010000186.1 GCA_013335665.1 Candidatus Falkowiibacteriota bacterium | reverse complement strand
ACTATCAAATAGAATGGGGAGAGTAATAGATTTATTATACTAGACAGTCCTGAAATCAGCTCGCGAGCCGAACTCCCTTTCGGTCCGGCCACATTGGCCAGCGTGCCTATAAGAAGCGTCACAATGAAGATGAACGCATACACTGACAGCAAGCGCAAAGCGACACCCCACCAATTTCCCTTAACCAGCTCGGAGCTGCGCTTAAGTGCTGATGCGCCTTCATATCCTTCAAACATATAGGCGAAAGCTGCAAATGAAAAACGGACCAAAAGATAAAAACCTGGAATAATAAGTAAAATAAATCCACCAAGAACCACCAAACACTGCAAGACGACAACCACAGTAAATGGAACCAGATTTTTTTTAGCATCCAAAAGTAATTCCTTAAATTTGGCGTCAGGATTTTTTGCTACCAGCAAATAAGGTATCTGTGCTGTCAAAAACATGACAAAGAAAACTAGTAAAAGGGCAACTAGTCCGAGTAAGCCGAGAAGAATGTTCACTGCCTGCGAAGCTCCCAATGGAAGGCTGGCAAACTTAGTTAATCCCCAGATTGCCAAAATAAGCATTAGCGGCAGGAGAGATATGAGTACCGCAAAGATAGGATAAAAAACAATTTTCAAAAAAAGCTTCTTGTAAATGTCGATGGAAGCGGTGTAAAGACTTTCAAAAGACATGACGACCGGGGTTTGTTCGATCGATGGGGTAGTCTGTGGCGTGGCGCTAGTTGCCTGGTTGTCTGATTGTTCCATGTTATTTTTTTATGGTCCTTAACTCTGAATAGAGCAAGTAGCCAAAGATTATTATTATCGGGCTGAATAATGAAGTCAAACATCCGAGAGCCAACTGCACTAAAGCATAAGAGGTTGTGCCCTGATGCATTAACATAAGCGGGATGCCAAAAATGATAGCTATAAAAATATTAAGCAATATAAGCAAGATGAACTTGCCGGCGACTTGCAACCAATAACCTGTGACTAACTCTTTGCTTCTTCTTATCGCCTCTATACCCTCTATTTTCTCATTGACCAAAATATAATTAGCAAAAAGATAATAAACTCCGAAAACTATTCCGGGTATCACAAGTAAAAAAGTCCACATTATCAAAAGCAGTGTCACCATTACAAATAAGTATAAATACTTACTCGCTAAAGGATGGGCGTCCTTCAGTATTTCAGAAAATGGTGCATTCTTTTTCTTACCCAAAGAAAGCATCATGATTATTTGCGAATAAACATAAACCAAAACAGCAATAACAAATAAAAGAAAGGCTGCAGCAATCAGCATAAGCCTAACTCGACTCATACCCCCTGGCAAGCCATTAGCATAATTGAATATGTGATCAAGGGCGGACGACAGCAAGAAAGGCACAATCGCCATAACGACAAACAAATACGTCCTTGAGGCATATATCCGGAGTGACTGCTTTAATAAATCCTCAAATTCGCTCAATTGGCCTTGCTTCAGGCTAACCGCCTTATTTTGGGGCGTGTAGATAGGGCTCATAAGCTTATTTAATTAAAACAACTTGTTATCTGTTTGTTGTATCCCGCTGGCAGATTCAATGCACGCTCAGAAGTTGTGGATAGGACATTCTTTACATAGGTCGTAATGGGCGTGGCAACAGACATGCCCAATCCACAAAATGAAGTTTCGTTAAGATTCCTCAATAAATCTGCCACGGTCTGCCAATTCGGTTTGGGTTCCAACAAAATCTCCGATAATCGGTAAGTGCCCTCACGGCACGGAGTGCACTGTCCGCAGGATTCATTCTTGAAAAAATCCACCCAACCCTTGATCAATTCTTGGGGTTTGTATTTGGTCAAGCTGTAAACATGAATCGAGCCTGCGCCAATTACTGGCTGTTTTAGCTGCTTCTGTGACCAGACTTCGCCAGAGCCGTCACCGCCCACTTGGACAAAAAAAGGAAAATCAGGATAGTTATTAGTCTGCTTTAACACCTGTTCCACAG